>JAOUBX010000016.1 GCA_029860075.1 Deltaproteobacteria bacterium
GGTCAATATGTCATCAATATTGGGCACATCAAGGGAAGGCATGGAAAAAGCAGTCGAAAAACCCTTTGCAGCATCTTTATCTTTGCTTTCTCTCTTTTCTTTCCTGATTGCACCCGATATCTTTCTCGGTGTTCCTGTTTTGACGCCGTCAATTAACATTTCATTAATAATGACCTTGCCAAGAAGCAGGCGCTCAAATGCCATAAGGAATGAAATTTTATCGACATGAATCATATTTACCATGGGATTGTCGGGATCTGTTATATCCAGGCCCTTAAGGGTGAGACCCAACGGAGAAATAGAAAGATCAGCCTTTTGCAGCTCCACTTTAGAGCCGACTATTGAAGTACCGCCACTTTCTATCAGTTTTTTAACGGCGCCATCGACAAGAAGGGTCCAGGCGCCAAATATTAAAGCTGAGACAACAACAAAAGCGATGAGACCTTTTATGCGGATGATCTTCATTCACTGCTCCTCAAATAAGAAACTTTCTCATAAACTTTGTAGAACTTGCTTGCCTTAAAAAGCTGCATCACTTTTGTATTTCGAATCTTCTCCAGAATAGTTTCCCTGTATTTTTTAATGAGAAAATTAAAGAGAAAAAATAGGGGAATGAAAAGAAAAAGGGATAGGGCAAGGCTCCCCATAACAATGGTATTGTTAAAACGGGTGAGCCTCATAAAGGGGTTATTATAAAGGGACGTCCAGAGATCCTGCAAAGAAGCGGCAGCAAGAATAGCGCTGCCGAGATGATGAAAGAGTGGGTCCAGAATAAAGGAGAGGCCGCTGAATATGACAAGGCCGAAGATAAATGAAGAAAGATTAACACGAAGAATGAGGATAAGAAAAAGGACAAATAAATTATGGATACCGGCCACAGGCGTCAGTCCCGCAACCATGGCAAAGCTAAAAGCAAGGCTAATTTGCCAGGCAGCTGTTTCTGAGTTAAGAATGGAAAGAAGCTTTGCAAATATGCTTAACATATGAACCTGATTTTATTGTAATGAGGAAATGGAGAAGCACCTAACCAGATGTTTATATAAAAAATATACACTGAAAAGCTTCAAATGCAAGGAGGATCAACTACCTCGCAGCAAGCTGATAGGGTATGGATGGGAATAATTCCTTTTGTATCGCAGTCCCACATTGGCAGGACGTGAAACTGCACCCGCCGGGAATTAATATTTCAGGTGCTTAAGTGAAATATACCGCTCTTTTATTTTTTCCTGCCGAAAAGACCACCCAAAAAACCTTTTTTCTTTTTTTCAGGCCTCACATCAAGTTTTATCTCAGGGGGAGGAGGTTTTTGAGTACTTTTTTTCTCTTCAGCTTCTTCAAGGAATGACGCATCTTCAATCGGTTCTGCCTGCGTTAGCGGCGTTTGTACTTTTTTAACCGTCTCTTTTCTATGGTCGACAACTTTATGGGGCTTCTCCTTTACTGACTGGAGCTCTTCCAAAACAATGGACACCTTAAGATTAAAGGTTTTTTCATCCTTTCCTGATCCGAGAACAAGGGGAATGGAGAAGAGCCCGCCTCCCTGGTTAAGAGGCTTTCCTATGGAAGCCTTGATTTCATCCAAAACTTCCGTAATAACAGGCTCACCAAGTTCACGGCCCGTCACAGCTTGAGTTACTTGAGGTTCTACTTCTTCTCCAGGTTTTTTCATCGACTCAACAGGCGTCTCCATAAACCCGGGCGCAACAGTCTTTTCTTCAGCAGCTTTTATTGCAGACTTCATGGCCGAAAATTCCGGTATATCAATATGGCCGGCCTCTTCAATTTCTTTTTCTCCCAGCCCATCAGGTTCTTGCTGAAGAGAATGAAGTTTTTCACCCTTATCAAGTCCATTGTGCGGTTCAATTCCCCTATCATCAGGAATATCAAGGTTATCTATATCTTCCAGATCTCCAGGAATAACATGTTCCGCCTCTGCCACTTGCGGCTCAATCGGCGCCTCTGGAATCTCCAATTGGGGCTCAGCAAGATCCCGGGGAATCTCTTCTTCAAAGGCAGGCTCTTCTTCAATACTTTCCGGAATTCCTTCAACCCCTTCAGTCTCCATCTCACCATAAATCAGTTCTTCAGAATCTCCGACTCCAAAATCATCGGGAATCTCCGAAACTATTTCATCTTCCTCACCGCCCAGTTCAAAACCGGGCTCCATTTCTATGCCTTCAGGAATTTCTACATCACCCAGGTCTTCAAGATCAACACCGGCCGCTCCTTCCGGCTGGCCTTCCAATTCAATTCCCGCCTCTTCTTCAAAAACAGGCGATTCCCCTTCACCGGCTTCCGCTCCAGGCGCCTCATCAAAGGCAGCTTCCTCACCACCCAGTTCAAAACCGGGCTCCATCTCGATACCACCGGGAATTTCTACATCACCCAGGTCTTCAAGACCAACACCGGCCGCTCCTTCCGGCTGGCCTTCCAATTCAATTCCCGCCTCTTCTTCAAAAACAGGCGATTCCCCTTCACCGGCTTCCGTTCCAGGCACCTCATCAAAGGCAGTTTCCTCTCCGCCCAGTTCAAAACCGGGCTCCATTTCTACGCCTTCGGGAATTTCTTCTTCTCCCGCTTCGGGAAGATTATCAACATCAATAGCATATTGCTCTAATGAATCTTCAAGGGAACCTTCTTCCTCAATCTCAACTCCTCCCGCCTGATTTGAAGGTTCTGCAGAAACGGCTTCCGGCTCTTTCTCTTCAAGGGAACTCTCACCGGCTTCCTCAGCCAGACCAAGCCTTTCCTCTCCATTCCTTACTCTCATCAACTCAGAAAGTAATTTATCTTCCGAAGCATTTTCTGTTGTTGATATATTTGATTCTTCCTGCTTCGCTTTAATCACCAGTTTTGAAATTTGGGTAAAGGTCTCAAGAACACCTTTACCTGAACCAGCTTCGGCTTTAAGGGAAGGAGCGTCAAATACATTTAGTGACGCTTCAAGTCCCTCAATATCTTCAGCTGCCGCAGAATCTTTTTTGTTGTATTGCAGCACAAATGGGACGGCATCAATGGATATTTTCAAGTTACTCAGATCCGTGCCAAGGGCCTTCATGGAGTTAAGGTTTTTTTCAGCAACAGCAGGGTCAGAATCAGCAATAAAGATTATTCCGTCAACACCCCTTAAAACACTTTTTGCAATGACTTTATTTTCAACCTCAGTGGGGCATATATAGAGATGAAAGACAATCTTATATCCCTCTATTTCCGGAATATTAGGGGGGCTGAAATCGAAAAACTGAATCCCTTCAGGCTCCAGGTTAACAATGTCGCCTCTTTGTTCAGGATTAAGTCTTTTATGAATGTAATGAAGGTTATCTATCTTGCCTGAGTCATCAGGACCACAGTAAACCAGCTTTAAATAGACTTCCTTCTTTTCATCGCTTTTGAGAGCCATTGTTATTTCTTTTTCTCCTTTTTAGCTGAGACCATCCTTCTAGCCATATTAGCAATAGACTTGGAAACATTTCTGCTTTTAGATAAAAGCTCCAGGTCCTTGTCCCTGATATGGGTCAGAAGATTCATTGCCGTCGGGAGAGGAACACGGGGATTTGACACGAGGTTTAGTTTTATCTGGTAATTTTTCATCCAGTCCCTGTTTGCAGTGATTGCTCTGAAAACCTCTTCTCCTACACTTTTGGATGACGAAAAAAGAACAACTTCACTTTCCGTTATTCTGGGGTTTTTCATTACATTTCCACAAATTAACCTGTTTGGCTCCTTGACAAGAAGTCCCCTCGCTTCCTTATTCCCTGTTATTGCCAATTTAATTTTCTGTGATACACCCATTTCAAGAATTTGCGCATAAAGACTTCCCTCCTCTTTTTCCTCGTCATCTGCTTCCTCTTTTTCCTTGATCAACTCTGCCGGAAATTCTTCACTTTCACGGGAACTACCATCCTCTTCCAGTATAGAACCAATTTTTTCCAGGACAGGCGCGCTGATAACGGGGTTTTTCTTTATACATTCAAATAAAGAGGGATATTTACTTATAATACTACCTTTTTCACTGATGAAAGCAAGAAGATCCTCATCAGCGCTTTCAGCAATTGCCTCCAGTGTTTGCCGGACAACATTAGGGCTTTCAATAATCACTTGCAGGATTTCATTATTGTCCGCATAGAGATGAGACAGATGGTCTATAATCCTGGGGTGTGTTTCTTCCGATTGCAGTGTCGCTGTTAAAATATGCAGGGGGATATTGAGGAGGCTTTTTTCCGCTTCACTGCTAACATGGGGATCTTTATCTTTTGTAAGAAAATAAAGCGCCACAAGCAGTTCCTTCGGCTCAACGGGAAGCCTGCCCTCAGCAGCTAGCATTCTCATCTCTTTGGGCGCTTCAGGCTTTATACACTCTGCTGTCGGTTTGGAAACCTTAAGCTTTATTGCCGCTTTAGACATGAGCTTTATCTTTTCTGAATTATAACTGCTTTCAGGCCCTTACGCTTTAAAGAATCCAGGACGGTGTCCGCTTCTTCCGGTGTTTTGTAGGGACCAACAAGAAGATGATGAACCTTCATGTTAATTGGTGTCTTTTCAATCCTTGCAGCAAAACCTTTCTTTCTGAGCAAGTTCTTTTTCTTATCGGCCATATGTTTGTAATAGAATGACCCGATAAGCGCCGCAAACCTTTCATTTTTACTGATCAGTTCCGCACTGAATCCACTTTTCCTAAGCTTCAATACAAGGTCTTCAGCAATGAGAAAGTCACCCCACGTACCGACAAGGAGCCTGTTCATCTTAATTACTTTTCTTCCCTGTTTAACAAGCGGAGTATAACCGAGAGACTCTATCTTTTTCCTGGGCGCTTTCAGGTTCCCTTTAAAAATATAAACACCTGCCTGAAGGTAATAACCTTTTGCAGAAACAGGAACCGTTCCCCTGGCAATCTTAATATCTTTTCCGGCTTTTTTAGATGGCCTGACAACGGGTTTTGGGGGTTTTGGCTTTGCTTTAGGTTTTGGCGCCGGCTTAGGCGGAGCAGTTACTTCTTTCCTGGGAACCGGTGGCGCCTTCACTGCCGGCTCTTCCTTCTTTACAGGTTCTGCAGGTTTGACAGGCGGCGCCTTCACTTTTGCCGGCACAGGCCTGGCTGCTTCCTTCTGCTTCGGTTTTTTAGCTTCTTTCTCCACCGGCTCGAGGGCATCATCGAGAGGCACGGCTTCAGGTTTTTTTCCGGCAGGCACTGCCTTGGCAACTACCGCTTTAGCTTCCTGCCGTGCTTTAGCTACAGGAACAGCTTTTTCATCCGGTTTTACAGGTGCCCCGGCTTTTGCAGCCTCCTCTGATGGTTTTGCTGGAGTGGGTTTCGGTGGAGCGGGTTTGGGTGGAACGGCCTTTTTAACGGCAACTCTTTTGGGCGCCTCTTTTTTAGTTGAAACCTTTTCAATAGACACTTCACTTATGATTTGCGTGAGTTCCGCCAGAAGATCGGGATAATACTGGGGTAAAATATACGTATAAGCGGCATAACCACCAAAAAGAAGGAAGAGTATGAAAAGCAAAAAAGTGCGTCTGCCGCTTCCTCTTTTTACAACCTTGCTTGACTTTAGAAGATCATCTTCGGAAAAAACATCTGAGCTTTCCCCAAAGCGATCCGGCGCAGAAATATCATCTTCGGAACTATCAGTCAAACTGATGTCGCCGGGTACTGAAGGAGGTCCTTCAGCGCCCTCAACTCCTTCGGCGCCGAAGGAGGGTTCACTGAAAAAGTCCTCATCTCCGCCTTCACTTCCGGAAGCGGAGAAAATCTCATCATCTAGTGAACTTTCGCCGCCGGCTTTCTTTTTTGGCTTCTTTTTAAAAGAAAATAATTTATCAAACATGCAGACCTAAATTTTCTTATGGAAATTACTTCATTTTATCAAACTAATGATACATTAAGAGGACTAAAAGTCAAGATAAAGTTAACTGTCATAAAGTGCATTATGGCCGCTGGTTAAGCAATTTTACAACTGACGTTCCATCGTAATAATCGATGATATTCATACAACCAAAATCTTGTTCAATTCTGAGGAGATTTTTCAATTCCAGGCCCATTGCTTCGCAAAGGATGATCCGGTTAGTCCCGCCATGACCTACAATAGCCACCTCTTTACCTTTATGTCTTTCAACGATTTCTGCCAGGGCAGACAGGGCCCGATTGCGTACGTCAATCAGGTTTTCCCCTCCATCGTGTACCCTGTAGTTAACAATATCCTCGAATCTCCTTTCAAACTCATGGGGAAATCTTTCAAGCACTTCTTTCATGGTGAGACCCTCCCAGCGGCCTGCCGCAATCTCTTTGAGCCGCTCATCATGCCGTACATCGGCGACCACCTCCTCTGCAATAGCGCCGGCCCCTTTAACAGACCTTACAAGACCACTCGAATATATCCTGGCCAGAGGGCGATTCTTTATTTTTTTGGCCTGCAGCGAAAGCTGCCTCTCCCCTTCTTCGGTAAGATCAACATCAAAGTGACCATTATAACGGAACTCCCCTTTGGTGTTTGCCGTTTCACCATGCCTTAATAGGTATATCCGCGTTTTTTCATCTTTCATAGAATCACCTGCCTGTTATTTAATGATAAATAGTTTTGCTTCAAATAATTCGGAATAAATACTTTCTCTCTTTGAGCAAGTTCTTTTTTCATCTCTTCTGCCAGAGGAGCAATGAATATATAATTTATGTCCTTGCAGGGGCTTTTTCCCCCTTTAAAATCTGAAAAAGGCATTTATCAGACGCCTGTTTTCATCCCTTCCTTTAACAGCCACCCTGATAAAGCTCTCATCCAAACCTGCATAGTTGCTGCAATCCCTGATGAGTATGCCATGATCTTTTATCAGCTTGTCCTGAATCCGGGAGGAAGCAAGGTTATTGTTGATTTTTAGAAGCAGGTAATTAGCCGGAGTGGGAAAAACCTTAAAAGCAGACAATTTACTAACTTCATGGGTAAGGAATTTTCTCTCCTCCGTGATAAATTTTACCGTTGCCTCTCTATACAGGGGGTCTTCAAGAGAGGCAATGGCTGCCGCTTCACCAAGACAGTTTACCGTCCAGGGTTCTTTAAATTTTTTAATCTTTTCAATAAGGCTTTTATGAGCAAAAAGATAGCCCACTCTCAAACCGGGAAGGGCATAAAACTTTGTCATCGATCGAAGGACGATTAAGTCAGGAAAGTTCATCACTTCCATCTTTACAGATTCCTCTTCACAAAAATCGATGAAAGCCTCGTCTACGATCAGTGTCATTCCAAGATCAGTCGATTTTTCAGCTATTCTCAAAAGCTCTTTTTTCTTAATTAAACGGCCTGTCGGGTTGGCCGGATTTCCTAACCAGAGTGTGTCATAGCCTTTTTCCATGGTTTTAAAAAGGGCATCCATATTTAGCTGGAATGCATCCTCATGTGAGAGAATAAAATGATCAACCTTGCAGCCTGCTGAAAATAAGGCCCCTTCATATTCGGAAAAGGCCGGAGCAATGACAAGTGCCTTTTTAGGCCGCAAAACCCTCGGGATGAGGTAAATAAGCTCTGTTGCTCCGCTACCGGTCAGGATGCAATCTGCCTTGATTTCGTGATATTTTGAAAGTGCACTTATGAGTCGGCATGATTCCGTATCAGGGTAATTTACAATACTGTCGATGGCCCCTGATATTGCCTCTCTTGTTTTAGATGAAATGCCGAGAGGATTGATGTTGGCGCTGAAATCAATGATGGAGGCCTCATCAATGCCGTATGTCTCAGCTACTTTTCTTATGTTGCCGCCATGTTTGTATTTCATTAATTTAAAATCCCTCTTACAAAAAGGCCAATTAAAACCGTCAGGATTGATGATACATACATTAGTTTAATTGCTCCACCAATATGCTCCCGCTCAAGCAGCATCATATTATCCCCGATAAGCGGTCTTTCCTCAATCCTGCCGGGATAGTGATTAAGACCTCCCAACTGAACACCAAGGGCCCCCGCTGCTGCCGCCTCGGGAAAACCGGCATGGGACTGGGATGGTTCCTGCAATCCCTTAGCATCATTTTCCAGGATCTTTTCCAGTCAAAATCAAGAAACCAGGCTGAAAACACGATGAGTAAGGCTGTTAATCTCGCAGGAATATAGTTGACCATATCATCGAGCCTGGCGGAGGCCCAACCGAAGTCACAATACTTCTCATTCTTATAAGCCACCATGGAATCAAGTGTGTTGATTGCCTTGTAAGCCATGGCAAGTGGAACACCACCGATTATTAAATAAAGTAGCGGGGCAATCACACCATCGGAACTGTTCTCTGCAACCGTCTCAATAGTAGCTCTTACGATCTCTGGTTCATCCAGTCGGGAGGTATCACGGCCAACGACGTGAGAGAGCGCTTCTCTGGCGCCGGACAGATCGTCTTTGTTAAGGGTATCGTACACCCTGTGGGCAGCATCTCTCAAGCCTCTTGCTGAGAGGGTCATGTAGGCAAGCAGCAGGGCCATCAAAATACCCGACGTCCAACCCAGGTAAAAGGCAAACTTTAAAAGTAAAAATGTTAAAATATAAACAACCAGAGGGAGAAGCAGGGCAAGCACTAATCCCGCCACTTTTCTGTAAAATGATGACAGGCTCTCATCATTGTAATTTTCTTCAGACCAATTGATAACCTTTCCGAACCAGATAACAGGATGAGGCATTCTATCGCTCTCACCCAGAATAAAATCGAGGATGAGTGCTGCTATGATCAGGTAAGGTGACAGGTAGACTTCAGCCATATTTATTCTGAATACTTATTATTTTCGCGGTACCCATAGGGCATAAAGAAGATGTTCCTAAGAACTGTTGTCAAAATTTCCATCTTTGGAAAGGGGATTTAATTCAAAATGGTACAAATCCCCCCTTCCCCCCCTTTACTGAAGTGGGGAATAATGGCTAAGTAAAAAACAAAATAAGCAGCAACACCAGCAACTCTGCCAACTCGTTCCAGGCACCGATCACATCTCCGGTAATCCCTCCAATTTTATTACGAAACCACCCAGCCAAAACAAAGGAAAGAATGATAATAATAAAAACTATAACTATTCCCTTGAATCCAAAAAGAAAGAGAGAAATAACCAGGGTGGAAGCAAGGGCAAAATAAATCCTCTCTCTCGTGAGACCATCGGCAAAAGGCCTGCCAAGTCCCTCAGCTCTTGCATAAGGGGAGATATGGGTAAGAAGCGCCATCGCCCACCTTGAAATAAGGGGCATCAAAAGAAGGGCCGTTGTTTTTACGTCACTCCCCAGGGAATTAAGCGCTTCCCACTTGATAATAACAAGAAAGATAATACCTATAGCCCCAAAGGCACCCACCCGGCTGTCGCGCATGATGGCAAGGATCTTTTCCCTGTTATTTCCCCCACCGATTCCATCGAGGGTATCCATGAATCCATCAAGGTGGAGACCACCTGTAAGAATAACGAGCAGTGCAATAAGGAGAATATTTGTGAGTCCCTCCGGTAGAAAGGAGGAGAGAATAAAATCGCTAATAACAAGGATAATCCCCAAAAATAGACCGACAAGAGGAAAGGCCGCCATGGAACAACCAAGATCCTTACCCTCAAAATCATCGTATTGGGGATGAGGGAACAGAGTCAGGAACCCTAATGCCGTAAGAAAATCCCGCATCAGGCACCCTTTATGATCATTGGAATACCCGAAACAGTTAGAACGACACGATCAGCCGCCGCCGCCATACGCTGATTCATAATCCCGGCCAGATCGGTAAATTGTCGGGACAGGGTATTGTCGGGGATGACGCCCAGGCCGAGTTCGTTAGTAACAACGATGACAATGGCATGACTCTCACGGCAGGAAAGGGTGAGATCATCAATTTTTTCCAGGATATATTCTTCATCACTCATCTTTTCACCCCCACCCTGACCCTCTCCCATCAAGGTAGAGGGGATAAGCTCTTCATGCATAACATTACAAAGCCAAAGTGTCAGGCAGTCAACAAGAATCACATCGTACTTTGACGAGTCTCTAAGAAGGTCCGCCACATGATATGGCTCTTCCGCCGTCTCCCAGCTATCACCGCGCTCTTCTTTGTGTCGGACAATACGTGCCTCCATTTCTTCATCATAGGCCTCGGCTGTCGCAATATAGAGGCACTTTGTTCCCAATGACTCAGCCAGCTCAAGGGCATAGCTGCTCTTTCCGCTTCTTCTGCCGCCGGTTATAAATATAAATTCTGACATAAATACCTAATAATAATGGAACGCAGATAACGCAGATTTAACGGATAATCACGGATAAAAATCCGTGGAAATCTGCGTTATCCGTGTCATCCGCGTTCTATTGCTTTTACTCTTCTTCCGATACACTCGCCTCGGCAAAAGTCGCCATCTCATTATAAATCCTGACAGCCGATTCAACGATAGCCATTCCGATTGCAGCGCCTGTTCCTTCGCCCAACCGGAAATCGAGATCGATGATAGGCCTTAGTCCCATTCTTTCAAGCATTATCTCATGTCCTTTTTCAACCGACTTATGGGCCGAAATCATGTATTCCTTTACTTTTGGTTCAATCTCATAGGCAATGAGCGCGCCTGCTGTCGAAATAAAACCGTCTATGAGAACAGGGATACCTCTTGCAGCAGCACCGAGGCATAACCCGGCAATACCGGCAATTTCAGCGCCGCCTACTTTTGTAAGTACATCAATGGCGTCGTTAGCATCAGGTTTATTCAATTCAATAGCCTTTTCAATAACTTTTGCCTTATTTTCAAGGGCCTCATCATCAATCCCTGTCCCTCTTCCCGTCACTTCTCTTGCACTCTTCCCTGAAAAGACGGTAATGA
Organism: Deltaproteobacteria bacterium; assembly: GCA_029860075.1. Lineage (NCBI taxonomy): Bacteria > Pseudomonadati > Myxococcota > Myxococcia > Deltaproteobacteria bacterium. The sequence continues at coordinate 10,796 of JAOUBX010000016.1, forward strand.
TGGCACTTGACGGCGTCGTATTCCCTATCCCCATTTCGCCCGTACCAAAAAGATTGTACCCTTTATCGGCAAAGTCATTGGCCAGATTAATACCCACTTCGATGCACTTCTCAGCTTCTTCCCTTGTCATTGCGGGTCCTTTAGCCATATTTTTCGTGCCTTTAACGACCTTCTTTTGAATCAGCCCTTCCGCCTCCTCAAAATCATAATCAACACCGATATCGACAACGGCTACCTCGGCACCCGCCTGCCTTGCAAGGACGTTGATACCTGCGCCACCATTAAGAAAATTGAATACCATCTGAGGTGTTACCTCTTTTGGAAAGGCCGATACGCCTTCTTCCGTAACGCCATGATCACCGGCAAAGGTGAAAATAACCTTATTATCTAATTTAGGGGCCAAATCTTCCCTGATAGTCACGACCTGTGCGGCAAGCTCTTCGAGCCTTCCCAGGCTGCCTCTCGGCTTTGTAAGAGAATCAAGACGCTCCTGCGCCTTTTCAAAATAGGATTTATCCAGTTCTTTAATCGCCGTTGCTGTTTCCTTAATTATTTTCAAAAATCTTCTCCTGTATTTTTTAAGTAAGCTTAAATGTAATTTCTACCTTCAGCATAGAATCATACTGTGGAAAGGGAGCAGCCCTCTTAATGGATTTGATGGCCGCTTTATCAAGGATAGAATACCCTGATGCCTGCTCAATCATAATTTCACTGACATTACCATCGGGAGCAATGCTGAACTTTACTACAGCTACACCTTCAACCCCCCTCTTTCGCGCCACCCTGGGATACAATTTGGCAGCTTCGATCTTTTCAAGTATCAACGAATAGTTGACTTCTTTAACAGAAAGAAAAGCTTCTTCACGCCCTGAAAGAGACACCGGTATTTCACTTCCTTCTTCCAGTACCTCATTTTTAACGGCCTCTTCGCCGGATGCATCAAGCGGAGTTTCAGGTTCTGTTTCAGGCTCTGCTTTTGGCTCATTCCCGGTATGGACAACAAGAGCCTCTATCACCTCATTCTCAGCGGCAGCTGCCATTACAGGCTCAATAGCTGTAATTTGCGGTTTTTCTTTTGGAACAACAGTTTCAAAAACTTGCGGGATTATAAGCTTTTTTACCTGCCCATTTATTTTTTTATCGGCCTCCTTCTTATCAGGCGAAGCTGCAGGTGTGGAAGTTTCTTTTTTACTACTTCTCTTTACAAGCTCCACAAAGAACGTTTTTGTAATGCTTTTTCCCACTTCGTCAAGTGATGGAATAATAGGTGAAATAAGCATTAAAATCCCTAAGTGGAAGAAAATGGAAAGTACAAATGCATGCCTCAGCTTGACCAAAAGAAACCTCTCATAAAAAAGTAAAAGGACAGATGCATCTGTCCCTTTATTGTCATTAGAACTTCACTTTTATTCCGCCATAATAGGAAATCCCGGCTGTACCATATCCTTTTACTTCTTCATAATCTTCATTAAGAAGGTTTTCTCCCCTACCGAAAATAGACAGATTTTTAGTAAGATCAAAGGATGCGGCAAAATCGACTTTGGTATAGGATTTCAGTTTATCAATATTATCAGAATCATTCCAACGCCTTCCTACTTTATTTATAGTCAGGTTAAAGTCGGCACTGCCCGGCGTCCAGGTTGCCGAGACAGAACCTTTGTTTTTCGGCCTTCTGGCAAGTTCATTTCCTGTTGCTTCGTCTTCCGTATCCATAACCGTACAGGATGCGGAAAGGAGAAGCGTTCTATGGGGTTTTACGTCAAGCCCGAATTCCCATCCCTTAGTTTCTGCCCTGGAAACATTTTTTGGAGTCATAGGAAATACAGACCAATCCCAGGCAATGAGGTTCTTAAACCTGTTATTAAAATAAGAACCCCCTATCCTTACTGTTCTTTTCCCAAACCATTGTTCAATTCCAATATCATAGCCCGTACTTTTTTCAGGCTTTAAATCCGGATTTCCAACAGCCCAGCCTGTATTAAAATAGAGGTCATTCAACGTAGGGGCTTTGAAACCCTCTCCCCAATTCCCCATAAAACGAGTATTGCTTGCAGCCAGCTTATAAGAGATACCCGCCTGATAGATAACCTCATCACCAAACTTGCTGTGATCATCTCTTCTCATTCCTGCCGACAAACTTAGATCTTCATCAAAGAGAAAAAGCTGATCCTGAATATAAATAGCGTTATTGTAGACGGCATGATCAATTTTTGCTGAATCATATTGCCCTTCTTTTTTTTCATATTCATAGCCGACAGTAAGAATATTTATATCACCTATAGAAAAATCATTTTGCCAATCAACTTCTTCAACCCTTGTCTTTATTTCTGAAATACCCCCTGATTTTATATCCTTCAAGATTTCATCGGTCCCTGCAAGTTTAATAAAATAGGAATACCAGGAAAGAGCATGATGGTTGAGTTTGACTGAACCGAGCCTCGTCATCACTTCCTGTTTGCGGTACGGATCATCACCTCCACTTCCCGCCCCCGCATCCAAATCTGTATCAGCATCGGTATATCTCATAGACAGGTCTACATCGAATTTCTTTGTCATGTTGATAACCGCCCTGCCCGAAACCGTCGTATTTCCATATCCATCTTTTTCACTGTTGCCATCTTTCTCGGAAGCAGCAGAAAAACCTTTTGAATCGACTCTGGACGCCGAGAACGAATATTTCACCTTTTCACTACCTCCCGAGACAGAAGCTCTTTCCTTGTATGTTTCATAGGATCCTCCTTCAGCGGAAAGAATAATTTCTGCAGGGCCGGTTCCTTTTTTTGTAATGATATTTATAACCCCCGTCAGAGCATCGGAGCCATAGAGAGTACTTTGCGGTCCCCTGATGATCTCTATTCTTTCAATATTATCAGACATGAGATCACCAAAATTGTAACTTCCTGAATTTGGGCTGTTAACCTGCATGCCGTCAATCATAACGAGGGTATGGTCCGATTCTCCCCCACGGATAAAGATACTCGTTTTCCTTCCAAGCCCACCCGTTTGAACAACATCAATTCCTGAAATCCCTCTCAATACTTCAAGGGCTGAAACAGGCTGCTTCCTTTCTATCTCCTTGTTGGTAACAACTGTTACAGCAGAGGTGACATCTTCCACCTCCTGCTCATTTCTTGTTGCCGTTATTACGATATAACCAATGTTTATCTCTTCTTCTTCTAATAACTGTTCTCCCGCCAATAATAGTGACGGGAAAAAAGCAATCATTGCCGTCATAAAAAACAATCTTTTCTTCATTTACCTTTCTGCTCCTACATAATAATTAAGTGATTTAAAAATAATTTCTGTCGACAATCACTTAATTTCAGCCATCTTCAACTATCTGCATATGCGCCTCCTTTTGCCTCGAAAGGATTTTCTTATTAACCTTACGGCAGGTCTCCTGGCTCAGGGCATCCTACTTACCGTTCCTTCCCGACTCCCTCACTCCAATCCTCTCCCAGTGGGAGAGGGGGAATATTATCAGTGGATTGCTACGGCTTTCGCTCCCTTTACAGTTGCGGGACAGCTCCGGATTTCAACCGGATTCCCTTGACCGCAAAGTTTTAATAAATGGTACTTTTAGTCAGTTATTTACTTTTTTCTTACACCTTAATTCGTATTCATCCATTCCCTGCAAGAAGAGACAAAACCTTCGGCAAAGTCAGGATTACTGGCAAAGTGGAGATGAATATAACTTGCCACTGCTTTCTTGTATAGGTAGCCTTCCTCTCTTTGGCCGTAGGAAAGGCTATAACCGGTTTTTGTCTCTTCATAAGCTTCAATACCGGAATAACGGAATTCATGCCCTCTTATGGTTTCTCCTTTTTTAATAAAAGGAAAATCGCTTTTTGCCGTTATTTCTCTGTAACCCAGAGCCCTTAACTTTGAAAACATCCTTACCTTCCAGGGAAAGAGGCCGACCATTTCAGACTCGGCCCCTTCGACATTTGTTATAGATTTACCCAGGTAGATAAGGCCACCGCATTCTGCATAGACAGGCATACCTTTATTCGCTCTTTCTTTTATCTCACTTTTCAAATCCACATTTGCAGCAAGCTCACTCCCGTAAAGTTCGGGGTAACCACCACCAATGTAAATCCCCGTCGTTTGTTCAGGCAAAGACCGGTCATGAATGGGGCTGAAGTTGACAAGCCTTGCTCCTGCCTCCCTTAAAATATGAAGATTCTCCTCATAATAGAAACAGAAGGCACTGTCCCTTGCCACTGCGATAAGGGGGGTTGATTCAGGCTGCATTTTATCTTCTACTCCTGATTCCCGGCTCATGTCCACATCAATGTGGCTTATTTTTAAAAGCTCATCAACATTAACCGTCTGCTCCAGTAGTGTAGCAATCTTCTCCTCATCTCTTTGATGATTTTTTAAAGGCATAACGAGGCCCAAATGCCTCTCAGCTATGGATATCTCCTCCTCTCTCGGAAGATAACCGAGAACCTTGACAGAGGAGGAAGATTCTACAGCCTCCTTTAGTATCTTAAAATGACCTTCACTGCCAACCCTGTTAAATATTACACCCCCTATATTTACATCCATATCAAAGTTCTCGAAACCATGGACAATAGCCGCAGCGCTTCTCGCCATGGCACTTGCATCGACAATAAGGATTATGGAGAGACCCAGTACCTTTGCCAGATGGGCCGTACTTCCTTCATCGCTGTAAGCATCTTTACCATCGTAAAGGCCCATTACTCCTTCCACTATCCCTACATCCGCCCCTGCCATATTACGCATAAAACTATTACAGACCCCCTCTTCACCCATCATCCACGTATCGAGGTTGCAGGAAGGTCTTGTACATACCGCACTGTGGTGGCCGGCATCTATGTAATCCGGTCCTCCCTTGAAGGGCTGAACCTCTAAACCTCTTTTTTTAATTATTGCCATAAGCCCAAGGCTGATTGTTGTCTTTCCGACGCCACTCGATACTCCTGCAATAATAAAAGCGCTACGGCTCATGGTTTCCTCTTTGAATCAAGACCCTCTATAAATGCAAGATACATTTCCTTAAACCCCAGTCGTCTCTTAGCTTTATCTTTAAGAAACTCTCTCAGTGCATTTGCTGTTTCTTCCCTGTGAGCCCAGTTGCAATTCATACAGGACCAGACCTGCCCCCCTTTACTTGAGGTAACATATTCACCAAGCTTTTCATCCTCACAGGGGTAGAAGATGCAAAAACACATGTTGCACGTCTCTAATTCCTCATGGCAGGGATACCAGGGGCATTTTTCAAAAAGGTAGTTTCTTGCGTCGCCACGTCTTAGCAGTATGTCTCTTTTTGGTATGGGCATTAGTTTAGTTATTTGGTGTTTATAGATAAGCTCATTTTTTGTCATTTCGAACCAAAGGGAGAAATCTGTAACGTCACCTGTGTTTCAGTCCTTTAAGATTTCTCCTCGTGCCTCGTCGAAATGACATTTAAGTTGATTTTAAAAATTATTTAACGTAAATTCCTGGCTAAAGGACACTAATCAATCCTCACAATCTCATAAACCTTTTCCAAATCGAGATTTTCCCTGACAAGTTCCGCCAGTTTTCTAAAACCCTCTTCCTTGGCTGCATCATGGCTATTTGTATCGCTATTGGAAACAATCCCCTTTTCCCTTCTTATCTTATCGAGCAGTGTCCGGCGAAAATCATCATTATCGAAGATTCCGTGCATATAGGTTCCCCATATCTGCCCCTTTCTTGCCGAGGCCCCGTCATAAACGGTCATGGTTTGCCTGCCGCGCCTTATGATCTCGAAGAGGGGTCTTGCGCCACCTATATAAAAACTCTCCCCCATATGTATTTCATAGCCTTTGAGAGGTTTTTCATTCTCTTTATAAATACTCCCTTTTACACCGATTGCCTCCACCTGCTGCGTCATCTTCTCCCGGTTCATAACGGTTTTTATGTCGAGATAACCGAGGCCCTCAATGCTTCCTCTCCCTTCGACGCCCTGCGGATCGGATATGGCCTTCCCCAGCATCTGATAGCCGCCGCATATGCCGATCAATTTCCCTCCATGGTCGACATGGGCCGCAATTTCATCGGCATATCCGCTGCTTTTTAACGAATGCAGGTCTGCAATCGTACTTTTAGAACCGGGAATAATAATCAGGTCCGCCTCGCCGATTCTCTCGCCGAACGTTACATAGCGGACATTGACGTCAGCCTCTGAAGCAAAGGGATCAAAATCAGTAAAGTTGGAAATATGGGGAAGGTAGAGGACGACTATTTCAATAGCACTGTTCTTATCCGGGGAGACGTCCCGGCGGCACGTCTCTACATCTTTTCTGTTATCGAGATTGACCGAGTCCTCTTCCTGAATGTAAATGTCCCTGAAGTAAGGAATAACGCCGAGAACGGGTAATCCCGTTTTTTTCTCAAGGAAATCGAGGCCCGGTTTTAAAAGAGAGATATCGCCCCTGAATTTATTGATAATAAAGCCTTTGATCCTCTCCCTGTCAGCGTCATCAAGCAGTTCAAGGGTTCCCACGAGGGAAGCAAAGACGCCCCCTTTATCAATATCTCCAACGAGAATAACAGGCGCACCTGCGAGATGGGCCGTTCCCATGTTAGCAATATCGTTTTCCCTCAGGTTGATTTCGGCAGGAGAACCCGCTCCTTCAATGACGATAAGGTCATGCTTACCGGAAAGACGGTCGTAACTCTCCTTGACGTACTTCATGGCCTTTTTCTTGAAGCCGTGAAAATCTTTAGCCGAATAGTTGCCCACTACCTTGCCGTGAATAATGACCTGGGCCTCCATATCGGCATGGGGTTTGATGAGGATGGGATTCATGTCTACATGAGGTTTGAGCCCTGCCGCTTCAGCCTGCACCACCTGGGCTCGCCCCATTTCGCCACCCTCTTCGGTAACAAAAGAGTTTAGCGCCATATTCTGGGATTTGAAGGGCGCCACATTAGTGCCATCTTCTTTGAAGATACGGCATAGCGCAGCAGTTAAAACCGACTTGCCTACATGGGAGCCTGTTCCCTGTATCATGATGCAGTCAGCCATGTACTCCCTCGCTCATGACGGGCGTCACCCTGGGCCTGCCCGTCTCAGGATTTTCATCGACAAGTACGTGGCAGCCGTAGACAGTCTCTATATTTTCTCTTGAAATTACTTCCATCGGTTTTCCTTCGGCAATAATCTCTCCCTTTTTGAGCATGACCACCCTGTCGCAACACTCGGCAGCGATATTGAGATCATGGGTAACGTAAATAACACCGAGGCTCTTTTCATTTTTCAGTTGAAGTACAAGCCGGTTAATCTCAATCTGGTGGTTGAGATCGAGATAGGACGTAGGTTCATCCATAAGAAGAACCTGCGGCTCCTGAGCCAGTGCTCTTGCGATAAGCATGCGCTGTCTCTCACCTCCGCTCAGTTGATAGGGAAACCTTTCTCCATAGTGAGCGATATCGGTCAGCTCCAGTGCCCCGTCGATGACTTTCCGGTCACCCTTTCCCTCGATGGCAAAACGGCCGAGATAGGGAGATCTCCCCATGGACACAATTTCCCTGACGGTAAAGGGGAAATCCCGCTCAATATCCTGCGATACGGAGGCAATGATGCGGGCAATCTCTCTCCGCTTGTATGAAGCAACAGGCTTGCCCTTGATTCTTACTTCACCCTTCCAGGGAGAGAAAAGCCCCGACACCAGTTTAAGAAGAGTACTCTTCCCCGAACCGTTAGGCCCGATGACACCGACCATTTCACCCTCTTTCAAAGCAAGATTGATCCCTCTAAGTATCTCCCCACCGTTATAACCGAAGTGAAGATTATCAACTTCTATGATATTTTCAAGCTTACTCATGAAGCCTCTTTTTCATAAGATAGACAAAGACGGGCCCGCCGACAAGCGCTGTAATAACACCGACGGGAAGCTCCGTAGGCGCCATGACTGTCCGTGCCGTCGTATCGGCAATGGTGAGGAAAGCACCACCAAGTAATAAAGACGCCGGAAAGAGAAACCTGTGGTCAGCTCCCCAGATGAGTCTTGCCGCATGGGGAACGATGAGTCCCACAAAACCGATGAGACCACTCACGGAAACAATAACACCTGTCACAAGTGATGCAGCAATGAAAATAAGAAACTTTACCCTTTCCGTATCCGTTCCCAGTTCCCTTGCCTGTTCTTCACCGAGAAGCAGCAGGTTCATCTCCCTCGACATCATATAGAGTACGGCCAGCCCCGCAATTAAGTAAGGAAGGCTTCCCACTATTCTCTCCCAGCTCGAACCGCTGAGATCACCCATAAGCCAGAAGAGGGCCGAGGCAAGCGCCCTGTCGGTGGCCATGGTGAGTATAAGCATGATAAGGGCCGAGAGAAAGGCGTTGACTACAACACCTGCAAGAAGCATCTTATATTTGGGGATCTGCCCGTCTACCCTCGATATGAAATAGACAAAAAGTATGGTCATGAGCGCTCCCGAAAAGGCGAATATTTGTATGCCCGAGCCGGAGTAGGCCCAGCCGGAAATAATGGCAAGAACCCCACCCATGGCCGCCCCGCCTGAAACACCGAGTATAAAGGGGTCAGCCAGTGGATTTCTTAAAAGCGCCTGGAAGGAGGCCCCGGCAACGGCAAGTACTCCCCCTGCAATAAAGGCCATAATCACCCTTGGCAACCGTATCTGCCAGATAATGGCCTGCGTGCTCTCGGGAAGACCCCTTCCCTCTTCAGAAAAAATAATCTTGAGAATCTCTGATGGAGAAACCTCTACGCTCCCTATAGCGATGGAAACAATGCCCACCACCACTGAAAGAAGGGCAAGCAGGGCAATGCCTGCCAATTTTCCTGAAGAGCGCATTACCTTTTATATTCCTTAGATTTATGATCATTAAAGGCCTCAGGGTGGAGTTTTCTGGCAATTGCATCAAGGCCATCTGCTATTCTCGATGAGGCACGGTTTGTAATATCAGGCTCAATATCATAGATTTGTCCCTTTTTTACAGCCTCAATAGTCTTCCATTTTTCCCATAGTGGTTTTACAGATTTCCCCTCTTCTGAACCCATCAGTACGGAAAATATAACTTCGGGGTTTCTCTTCAGTACCTCTTCCATACTGTAAACGGGATAACGTACCTTCTCCTCACCGGCTATATTTATCCCCCCGGCCAGTGTAATAAGATCGTCTGTAAATGTTCCGGCCGATGCCGTATAAAGAGGGTTGGCTCCAAGCTGGAAAAAGACCTTGCGCTTGCGCAGGCCCTTAAGCAGATCGGTAATACCTTTAATCCTCTCTCTCAGCTTCATAGAAACTATTCTGCCTTCTTTCGGCCTGCCCGTGACTTCCCCTATGGATATTATATTACCGTAAATGTCACTAATGCCCTTTGTGTTGATAACAAAAACAGGGATGCCTAAAGAGGTCAGCCGTTCAACAACAACCTTCGGATTTCCATCTGCCGTCGCAATAACGAGATCGGGGGAGAGGGAAACAATTTTTTCAAGGTTAAGCTTTACGTAGCTTCCGACACGTGCCTTGGTTTTGGCCTCTTCAGGATAGTTGCTGTATAGGGTAACACCCACAATTTGTTTGCCAAGACCGAGATCGAAGAGTATCTCCGTCAGATGAGGGGCAAGGGAAACTATCCGTGAGGGATTGGGCTTAACCTCGACCCTTCTTCCCATCTCATCGGTAAAGATACCGGCATAGGGGGTGGAATAAAAAAGAAAAAGCTTAAAAAAGAGGGCGGCAGCAATCACTGCGGTAAAACGAAAAAACCGCCTTCGGTGACAGGCGGCTCTGGTGTAATTAACGTCCATTTCTCTACCTCGAAGAAATTGTGGATTTATGACTGCCCTGGCAGGTCTCCTGGCTCCCGGATCATCCTACTTGCCGCGCCTTCCCGAAAATGCTTGAACCGATTGAACGGTTTAAACGGTTTTCAGTGGCACTATGCGACTTTCGTACCCGGTTACAGTGGCGGGACCGCTCCCGAATCTAACGGGATTCCCTGTTCCTCCCCTTTATGGGGACCAGTGCAACTTTTTTTGGATAGTGCACATTATCACATAGCTGAAATTAGAGTCAAGGAAAGATGGAATAATCGAACTCAACAATTTTCCACCGTGCCGGTAAAAAATTTATCCTTTTTAGAGTCAATATGTTAGGTCTTGATATGGGTGTGTGAGGCTAATTAATGCTTGAAAAAGCGGAGAAAATTTGCAAAAATTGTTTACTTTTTTATCAAAAAATAGGGTCTAAACCCTGAAAGGGAATAACAGGAAAAAATGGATACAAGCAAACTCGACAAGTCACTTGTCAACAAAGCGGTAAATACAATTAAAATGCTTTCTGTCGATCAGATCGAGGCGGCAAAATCGGGGCACCCCGGTCTTCCCATGGGATGTTCCGATATGGCATTTATTCTCTTTAATGAATTCATCCGTTTTAATCCTAAAGATCCCAACTGGGCAAACAGGGACCGTTTCGTTCTTTCTGCGGGCCACGGCTCAGCACTTATTTATTCGCTTCTTCACCTATACGGCTATGATCTTTCCATGGATGAAGTTAAAAATTTCAGGCAGTGGGGAAGCAAGACACCGGGCCACCCCGAATATGGACATACGCCGGGCGTTGAAACAACGACGGGCCCTCTGGGGCAGGGTTTTGCTAACGGTGTAGGCATGGCTATGGCCGAAAGGGTACTGGCTAATAAATTTAACAAAAATGGCGAAGTTATCGATCATTTTATTTACTCCATCGCAGGTGACGGCGATATGATGGAGGGAATCTCTTCGGAAGCAGCCTCTATTGCCGGTCACCTCGGTCTTTCGAAACTTATCTACATTTACGACAGTAACCAGATCACCATCGAGGGAGACACGAACTTCACTTTCTCAGAAGATGTAGGGAAACGCTTTGAGGCCTACAACTGGCAGGTACTTCATGTTGACGGTTACGATCACAAGGCTATGAGGGAAGCCATCATTTCGGGACAAAAGGAAAGGGAAAAACCGACGCTTATCATTGCAAAGACGACCATCGGCAAGGGAAGTCCTAATAAGGCCAACACCGCCTCCGCCCATGGAGAGCCTCTCGGCGGGGATGAAACGAAGCTCACCAAAGAAACCATTGGATGGCCTGTGGACCAGTCCTTTTACGTACCTGATGACGTGAAGGAACTTTTCGAAGAGAGAATTGAAGAGTTGAAGGGGTATTACGATACATGGCAGGCCCTTTTCAACAAGTCCGTAAAAGATGACCAGGCCCTGTCAGATCTCTGGCATGCCCATTTAAACAGAACCATACCGGCAGACATTGAAGAAAAGCTGCTCGCTGCCATCGAAAAAGATTCCATCGCCACACGTGCAGCCTCAGGGGCGATGATGCAGGTCATCGCAAAAGAGGTACCGGCCCTTATCGGAGGCTCTGCAGACCTGGCACCTTCTACTAAAACAGACATCAAAGGCTCACCTTCCATCGCAAAGGGCGATTTCACAGGTAAAAACATTCACTTCGGTATCAGGGAGCACGCCATGGGCGCCATGATGAACGGTATGGCCGTCTACGACGGGCTCATCCCCTACGGTTCGACTTTCCTCGTCTTTTCCGATTACCTAAGACCTTCTGTCAGACTTTCGGCACTTATGGGCCTTCAGGCTATCTACGTCTTTACACATGACAGCATCTTCGTCGGTGAAGATGGGCCCACCCATGAACCCGTCGAGCATGTAACGTCACTGAGACTCATTCCCAACCTGCAGGTTATCCGCCCCGGCGATGCAACGGAAACGGCAGCAGCCTGGAAAGCGGCCCTCGACAAGAAGGATGGCCCCACAGCGCTCATACTGACAAGACAAAACCTCCCTGTTCTCGACAGGACTAAATACACTTCCCAATCAAATCTTGCCAGAGGGGCCTATATTCTCGATGATTGTGACGGCGAGCCTGATCTCACCATCATGGCGAGTGGTTCGGAAGTGGCTCTTGCCCTGGAAGCGGCAGAGGAATTAAGAAATAGTAGTCAGAAGGTGAGAATCGTTTCTGTGCCATCCTTTGAGCTTTTCGATGCCCAGGATGATGATTACAGGAAAAGCATAACGGGAAACTGCAACAAAATTGTTGCCATCGAGGCGGGTTCGACGCTGGGCTGGTATAAGTATGTCGGCGGTGACGGCCTTATTATCGGTATCGACCGCTTCGGTGCCTCAGCACCGGCCAAAGAGATGGCAAAGAACTTCGGCTTTAATAAAGAGGATGTTGTTAGGAAGATCAGGGAGAAGTGGAAAAGGTAAGTTTTTTTATCCAACGTTAAAGCCAGTCACTGTGACTGGCTTTTTTTTTACTTATATTATCAACTCAGGGGCGGCAAGGCTGAAGGCTTTTAATTCAACTCATTAGGTGGTATATTTAAAATTCCACTGTCTATATCACTCTGAAGCGGCTTTATCAATGAGCCAGACCACATTGCCTTCACATTCATTAGCAATACTCACAGGATATTTATTCAATAAAGTCTTTTCTTCCTGCACTTCCTTCAATATATGCGCTTTTTCTTTTCCACTGACAAGAATAAGAATATTGGAAGCTGTCTTAATAAGCGGTGGTGTTATTGTTATACGATATGAATCCAGCTTTTCCACATAGAGATAGTCAACAAGCTTATCCATTTCAAAAAGTGTTTTTGTGCCGGGAAAGAGTGATGCCGTATGACCATCTGAGCCCATACCAAGAATAATCAAATCAAAGATGGGAACATCATTATTTTTATGTTTAATTATTTCTGTGAGTTCAAGACTGTATATGTGGGCTGCCTTTTCACCTTTTTCTCCTTCGATCCTGTGAATATTTGATTGAGGAAGATCAAGTTTCTTTAGAAGGACTTCATTAGCCATGCCGTAATTGCTCTGAGCATGATCCTGACAAACTGTTCTTTCATCACCCCAAAAAAAATGCACATTTTTCCAGTCTATCTTTTTTTTATAATTATCTCCGGAAAGAAGGCAGTAAAGCGCTTTTGGCGTAGAGCCACCTGATAATGCAACGTAGAAAGCGCCCTTCTTATGAATCGATTGGCAGGCATAGTTAATGAATAAACCCGCTCCCTTCATGGCGAGTGCTTTGGCGTCGCGGCAGAGTAATATTTTATGGTCAGGTGAAATCAAAGCGTTTATGCCTTTATCTACAATAAAATGTTATTAAGTTTAGAATAAGTCCAGGGATAACCTGTGGATAATTTCTCCGGGGACATTTACACAAGCAGGTATGTTTTTTTCCACATAATTACTATTCAAAAAAACATTTTAAAAACAAGTAGTTATATTATTTTTTAACACACTAACAGGCCCTACTGCTACTACTATATTTTTTTATATATAGAGATAATTATTAGCAGGAAAGGCCTTTATCTTTGTAAGAGCAATTTATTATTTTCCTTTTTTTTTCGAGCTTTCATGTAATAAACCTTCAAGCTCATTCATAAATTCGCTAATGTCTTTAAATGACCGGTAAACGGAAGCAAACCGGACATAGGCAACTTCATCAAGACCGTGAAGCGCATACATTACTTTTTCACCCAGTTTTTCACCTTTAATCTCTTTAGCTTCACTTTCGTGCAGTTCTTTTTCTATATCATCGACAATAGATTCCATCGTTTCCATACTGATAGCTCTTTTCTCACAGGCTTTCTTAATGCCGGAAAGAATTTTATCTCTGTCAAATGGTTCTCTGCGACCATCTTTTTTTACCACCATAGGAAGAATTTCTTCAATTCTTTCGTAGGTAGTAAAACGCATATTGCAACTCTGACATTCCCTTCGCCGTCTGATTTCAAGACCTTCCTTGGTCAGTCTTGAATCAATAACTTTATTTTCTATATCAGAGCAGAAGGGACATTTCATTTTTTGAGCCTTTCCATGACAATACCTGATTCTTCAATCATTTCTTTACCGAGTTCATCCATATAGCCTTCTTTATAGATGATTCTAATGATTCCCGCATTGATGAGCATTTTTGAGCAGATGGAACAGGGAAGATTGGTACAGTAGAGGGTAGAGTCTTTTATCGATGTGCCGTGATAGGCTGCCTGGATGATAGCGTTTTGTTCTGCATGGAGACCTCTGCAGAGTTCGTGACGTTCCCCTGAGGGAACATTTAATTTTTCTCTAAGGCATCCGGTTACCTCACAGTGAGTAATGCCGGAAGGAGCGCCATTATACCCCGTTGAGAGGATATTCTTATCTTTAACAATGACGGCTCCAACCTGGCGGCGGAGACAGGTAGACCTCTTTGAAACCAAAGAGGCTATCTCCATAAAATATGAATTCCAATCGGGCCTTTTGTTTAATTGCAGGCTTTCAATCTGTCCTGGTATATGGGGAATTTCTTGCAAAGTTCCTTAACCTCGCCTTTAATCTTTGATTGAAGCTGTTTATTTTCAGGGTCGCTAAGTATCTGATCGATGAATGATGCTATTATCTTCATTTCAGGATTTTTAAGGCCTCTGGTGGTTATGGCAGGCGTGCCTATTCTTATACCACTGGTAATGAAAGGGCTCTGTGTATCAAAAGGAATTCCATTTTTATTTACTGTTATCCCGGCAAGATCGAGCGCTTCTTCAGCGACTTTACCGGTGAGGTTCTTGGGAGTGAGATCAACAAGCATAAGATGATTGTCAGTTCCGCCGGATACGATGCGGTAACCTTTCTCTTTTAGCGATGCGGCAAGAGTGACTGCATTTTCGAGCACTTGTTTTTGATAGGCTTTGAATTCATCGCTCATGGCTTCCTTAAATGCTACAGCCTTGGCGGCGATGACATGCATGAGGGGTCCACCCTGAATTCCGGGGAAGATACGGCTATTAATATCTTTTGCGAAACGCTCCTGACACATGATCATTCCCCCTCTCGGGCCTCTCAGTGTCTTATGGGTAGTCGTTGTAACAAATTCAGCAAAAGGAACGGGACTAGGATGAAGGCCGGTGGCAACAAGACCGGCAATGTGGGCGATATCGACCATAACACATGCGCCGGCCTTGTCTGCAATTTCTCTGAATTTTTTGAAGTCGAGAATTCTCGGATAGGCGCTGGCGCCGACAACGATCAATTTTGGTTTATGTTCGATGGCGAGTCTTTCTACTTCGTCGTAATCTATATATTCTGTTTCTTTATCAACACCGTAGGGAACGACATTATAAAGTCTGCCTGAAAAATTAACAGGGCTTCCGTGTGTAAGATGTCCGCCGTGGGCAAGGTTCATTCCCAGGATGGTATCACCGGGTTTGAGCACGGCAAAATATACACCCATATTGGCCTGGGAACCGGAATGTGGCTGTACGTTTACATGTTCTGCGCCAAAGATCGTCTTAGCTCTTTCAATAGCAAGCTTTTCAGCAATATCGACATATTCGCAACCGCCATAATATCGCTTATCGGGATAACCTTCGGCATATTTATTGGTTAACAGGCTTCCCTGAGCTTCCATAACTCTTTCACTGACCAAATTTTCAGAGGCAATCAGTTCGAGCTGGAATTCCTGTCTTTCAGTTTCTTTGCAAATAGAGTCAAAAAGTTCAGGATCAAAATCTTTCAGTAAAGACATAGTAAAAAAACCTTTCTCGAGTAATATATTCGGCAGATAGTCAAACCGGCTAGAATAGAGTTTGAAACGGAAAATTATATGTTATAAAGGATTATTTTTCAAGAAATTTAAAGAGGCGTAATCGTATTTGGAACGATATCATCAACGTTGTCAATGCAGCGGAGATCAAGCAAGAAAGTATTTTTATAAATTCTACCGATAATAGGCGGGTTGCTCATCCTGAAAATTGAGGCTATTTTGCCGGCGGAAAGTTTTTTATGCTTAATTGCAAGGGCGAGAGAAGGAATTGATTCGCCGGGTAAGGAGCCGCTGCCTGGTTCAGATAAAGTTTTAGTTATTTCAATTTTGATATTAGCGCTTAATTTTTTTGATAGTTTTTCTTGCGCATTGACTGCCAGAGAATTTAATTCATCAATTGAACGGGTCAGGTATCTAAGGGTTGGCACTTTTTTAAAAGGCCTTTTATCTGTGAGGTAGATTTTTAATAGGGATTCAAGCGCCGCCAATCTGATCTTATCGATCCTTAGCGCCCGTTTTAAAGGGTTTTTATTAATCTTTTTTATTAATGATTTTTTACCTGCAATGATTCCGCACTGAGGTCCGCCCAACAGTTTATCGCCGCTGAAAGTAACAAGATGCGCACCTTCTTTAATGCTGTCTGAAAGTAGTGGTTCATTGGGGAGATCAAAGCCGGAAAGATCGAAAAGTGACCCGCTGCCGAGATCTTCAATTAAGGGCAGAGAATAAGTGGAAGAAAGATTGCCTAGTTTCTGTAGGGGAACTGATTCGGTGAAGCCTTCTATACGGTAATTGCTGGTATGAACTTTGAGTAATGCGCCTGTTTTCTTGGAAATAGCGTTTTCATAGTCACTGAGTCGGGTCCTGTTTGTTGTGCCGACTTCAAGCAATTTACAGGCGGAAGATTTAATTATATCGGGAATTCTGAAACTTCCACCGATCTCAACAAGTTCACCCCTGGATACAATAACTTCTTTTCTTTTTGAAAGTGTATTTAAAACAATTAAAACGGCGGCAGCGTTATTGTTTACAACGGTAGCCGCTTCTGCGCCGGTGAGACGGCAGATCAGATTTTCAATATGATCGTCGCGCTCACCTCTATGCCCGCTCTGTATATCGTATTCGAGATTTACAGGCTCGGAAGCACAAAGCCGAATGTGTTCTATAGCCTCTTCAGGGAGGAGCGATCTGCCAAGATTGGTGTGGATAACGGTGCCGGTGGCGTTTATTACTTTTTTTAGAGAGGGACCTATTGAATCAGTAATTATGGTATTAACCTCATCAAGAATACATTGAGAAGAGAGACTGATTTTTTTACCGGACAGAATATCTTTGCGGCAGCGCTCTAAAGTCAATCGAATTGTTTCCGTCAGCCACTGTCGTGAATATTTATGAATAAGTTCTTTAAAGAGTGGATCAACAAGGAGACTTTCAACAGAGGGTACTTTTCTCAGTTCTAAATTATTGTTCATTTAAAATTGCTGTTTTAGGGATGTTATTTGAGTTTTTTCTTTTCACCTATTATCCATCCAATGAGCATGCCGAGCAGTGTTCCGGCGATAAGGTGAACAATCGGCATAAAAGTGAAGTAGTCCGTTATGACACCGATATAGAAATATATATAGTCGAAAACAAGACCGACAATAAGCCCTGTTACGGCGCCTGTTACGATATATTTTGATGATCCTCTTTGGGAGGGATTTTTTTCATACTCACTCTTAAGCTCAATGGACTCACCGCAGTGAGGACATTTTATTTCTTTTAAAGACATAAATCACTCCAATTTATTCGTTTATTTTTTCTTTAATGCATGGTTGATAACTTCATCGATGTTATCAATGAAAATAAATTTCATTTCATTAACAACATCCTCGGGGAGGTCATCAAGGTCTATTTTGTTCTTTTCAGGAAGAATGACAGTGCTTACACCTGCTCTTCTTGCGGCAAGTACCTTTTCCTTAACGCCGCCAATAGGTCTTACTTTTCCGCTTAAGACGATTTCTCCGGTCATAGCGACATCTCTCCGGGCAGGTCTTTCCGTAAGAAGAGAGACGATAGCCGTTGCAATAGTAATACCTGCGGAAGGGCCGTCTTTCGGTATAGCGCCGAGAGGAACATGAACATGAATGTCGAAATTATCATAGAAATTTTCATCTATTTTAAATTCTTTAGCATGACTTCTCACATAACTAAGCGCTGCCTGTGCTGATTCACGCATGACTTCGCCGAGAGAACCGGTGAGAATCAGTTCCTTTTTACCTTTCATTTTAAGGGCTTCGACAAAGATAATATCACCCCCTGTTACCGTCCAGGCAAGACCTGTAGCGACGCCAATTTTGTCTTTTTCTTCGGCAACTTCTCTGTAAAACTTTCTCGGGCCGAGAAGATCGGAAACGTCGTCGGCTTTAATCTTTTTTCTTTCTTTTTTATTCTGGGTAATCTCTCTTGCAACTTTACGACAGACAGAAGCAATCTCCCTTTCCAGGTTTCGAAGTCCGGCCTCTCTCGTATATTCCTTGATGATCTTTACAATTCCTTCTTCAGTAAACTTGAGTTCGTAGTCTTCAAGGCCGTTTTCAATGGTCTGTTTCGGTATCAGATATTGAAAGGCAATTTTCTCTTTTTCTTCTTCCGTATATCCCGACAGGGTAATTACTTCCATCCTGTCTTTAAGCGCCGGTGGAATGGGGTCGATAATATTGGCCGTCGTTATAAACATGACACTTGTCAGATCAAAAGGAAGATCGAGATAATGGTCGGTAAATGAAAAGTTCTGCTCGGGATCGAGAACTTCAAGAAGCGCCGATGCGGGATCGCCTCTGAAATCCTGGCCCAGTTTATCTACCTCATCAAGCATAAAGACAGGATTATTATAGCCGCACCTGCGTATTTCCTGGATAATCCGGCCGGGCAGGGCACCCACATAGGTGCGCCGGTGGCCTCTTATTTCAGCTTCATCACGCATACCGCCCAGGGAAATTCGGATAAACTTTCTACCGAGAGACCGGGCAATCGATTTACCCAGGGACGTTTTACCCGTGCCGGGAGGGCCGATGAAACAGAGAATGGGCCCTTTCATCTTGGTTTTGAGTTTTCGAACGGCCAGATATTCAAGAATGCGTTCTTTTATTTTTTTAAGATCATAGTGGTCTTCATTGAGTATTTCTTCGGCGCGATTAATATCCAGATTATTTTCTGTGGCTTTATTCCAGGGGATATATATGAGGTAATCGAGATAGGTTCTTGACACCGTATATTCAGCTGAGGCGGGATTCATCTTCTCAAGTCTGTCCAGTTCTTTTGTTGCTGTCTCTAAAACTTCCTTTGGCATGCCGGCTTCTGCTATTTTTTCGCGAAGTTCATTAATATCAGCTGTATGCGGGTCCTCTTCTCCAAGCTCCTTTTGAATGGCTTTCATTTGCTGTTTCAAAAAATACTCCCGTTGATTTTTACCCATCTCCTTGGTAACGTCTTGTTGGAGTTTGGTCTTGACTTGCAGGCTTTTAACATCTTCATTTAAGAGTACGAAAGCTTTTTTGAGTCTTTCAAGGGGATCAATGGTTTCAAGGATCTGCTGAGATTCTTCTACGGACAAAGGAAGGTAGACGGCAATTAGATCGGCGAGCCTCGCCGGATTATCGATTTTTTCAATCATGCTGAGAACATCTTCAGGAAGAGGACGGCCAAGGGTAAGGGCCAGTTTGAACATTGCATTGACGCTTTGAACAAGCGCATCGATGACAAGGCTCCTTTCCTGGAACTCATTTATTATTTCGATATTTGCTTTGAGGATGGGAGATTCCTCGATGCTTTCCTTGATCTTGATGCGGGCAAGACCTTCGACGAGAATTTTGATGCCACCCTCGGGCAGATTAATGAGCTGTCTTATATTGGCGGCTGTACCGATTTGATAGATGTCGTTAATGGTGGGGTTTTCTTTTGTCGTTTCTTTTTGAGCTGAGAGTCCGATGAGGTGATTTCCCATCATGGACTCATTAATGGCATTGATTGCCTCCGGTCTTGTAAAGAAAAGGGGAACAACCATGAATGGAAAAATAACCGTATCCCGCAGAGGAACAAGAATTAATTTATCAGGAATTTGAGGTTCTTTATTTTCATTCACAAAAAGGTCTCCCTCATACTTTTACTAATTATTATTCTAGTGAGAAGATTGCAAAGAGTCAAATATTATAAGCGCCGTGAAAAATAATGGAATGTTCCACGTGGAACATTAGATTTTTTTATAAATAAAGAGTTTTCTCTTTATTTTGTTAAAAGGCAACAGGTAAGAGAATTCTTCAACCCTTTCAAAGCCGGCGGGTTGGGTGGGGTCCGTGAGGGGTGTTTTAAGACAGATAAGATAAGCGCCGCTTTTCAGAAAGGGATGTGCCCAGGAGGAAAGCTCATCAATATGGGTAACGGCTTTCGATGTGGCCCAGTCAAAAGATAAAGGTATAAGGGGGGATGACGCTCCTGAACCGAAGCGCATACATAGGGCGCCGGCGGAATGAAGATCCAGCTTGCGGAGAATATTTCGAATAAAGAAAATCTTCTTTTCGATGGAATCAGTAAGCGTTACATGAAGTGAAGGATCTCCAATTTGAATAGGCAGGCCGGGAAAACCGCCACCTGAACCGATATCCAGCAGGCGATCATTTACATGTTTTTTTTTATTTATAAAAAGCAGGGGCGCCAGGGAATCAATGAACAATTCTTCAATAAGTCTTTTTTCATCATTGAGGAGGGACGTAATGTTGATTTTATCTCCCCATTTTTTCATTTCTTCGAATAATAAGTGAAAATAACTGAGTTGGTTGTTGGAAAGAGAAAGACCAATTTCCAGGGCGCCCTTATGTAAAAGATCTTTATTCATGGTGAAAATTAGTTTAGAAATGGCCTGTTTTTTTAAGGTATACCATGAGCATCGAGATCGAGGCAGGGGTGATGCCCGATATCCTGGAAGCCTGCCCCAGTGAGCGGGGCCTTAATTGGGATAGTTTTTCAGACACTTCGATTGAGAGGCCGGGAATTTTTTTATAATCGAGCTGATCGGGCAGGGTCTGGTTTTCATGCTTTTTAAAACGGGCAAGCTCGTCGAGTTGTCGCTTTATGTACCCGTCGTATTTGGCATGAATCTCTATCTGCTCGATAACATCGCCCGGCAAGTGTTCAATTTCCTCCAGTTTAAAATCAAGCAAATCGGTATAGTTTATTTCCGGCCTGCGGAGGAGGTCAAAAAGGGAGACAGAATCTTTCAGCGGCCGACAGCCAATTGCAATTAGCTTTTTTTCCCCTTTCTGGCCGGGCTTGATGCTGAGTTTTTTAACCTTTTCCAGGTTCCTCTCTATGTTTTCCTTTTTTTCGGTAAATATTCTGTAGCGCTCGTCGGACACAAGGCCTATGGTTCTTCCCCTGTCCGTCAGTCTCATGTCGGCGTTATCTTCTCTGAGCAAAAGTCGGTATTCTGCGCGTGACGTAAACATGCGGTACGGTTCACTTGTTCCCTTTGTAACGAGATCGTCAATGAGTACGCCTATGTAAGCTTCCGACCGGTCGATGAGGAAGGGATCTTTCTCCTGAACCTTAAGAGCGGCGTTGATACCGGCAACAAGACCCTGCGCAGCCGCTTCTTCATAGCCCGAGGTGCCGTTAATTTGTCCCGCAAGAAAGAGGCTGTTTATTTTCTTGAGTTCCAGTGATGATGAAAGCTCGGTAGGATCAACATAGTCATATTCAATGGCATAGCCCGGCCGCATTATCTCCACCTTCTCAAGACCCGGTATGGATCTTAACATATTGAGTTGAACATCTTCAGGCAAGGAGGTTGATAAGCCGTTAGGGTAAATTTCGGTTGTTTCATACCCTTCCGGTTCGAGAAATACCTGATGCCTCTCTTTATCGGCAAAACGCATTATCTTGTCTTCAATGGAAGGGCAATACCTGGGACCGATACCTTCGATGACACCTCCGTATAATGGAGAACGGTCAAGGTTGTCTGTGATGATTGCGTGCGTTGTTTTATTTGTGTAGGTAATGTAACAGGGCATCTGTTTCCGTGTAATTTTCTCTGTAAGAAAAGAAAAAGGAAGAGGGTCACTGTCGCCGTGCTGTGCTTCGAGAGATGAAAAGTCGATAGTTTTTGCGTCCAGTCTCGGATTGGTACCCGTTTTCATTCGGCCCATTTTGAGATCAAGTTCTTTCAGGTCGTCAGATAGCGCTGCTGATGCCGGGTCACCTGCCCTTCCGGCAGGAAAATTGGTCATGCCGATATGGATGAGGCCTTTCAAAAAAGTGCCCGTCGTAATAACAACCGCTTTAGAGCGATATTGAACGCCCTGTCTTGTAACGACCCCGGCAACAGAGCCTTTGTCAATGATAAGATTATCAACCATACCCATTTTTATATCCATATTGGGAGTGATCTCCATGACCTTTTTCATTCGAAGGCGATAGAGTTGTCTGTCGGCCTGGGCACGGGAAGATCTGACGGCAGGCCCTTTCCTGGTATTAAGACGACGGAATTGAATTCCTGTAGCATCGATATTGACAGCCATCTCTCCGCCCAGGGCGTCGATCTCTTTGACGAGGTGTCCTTTTGCCAGGCCACCAATGGCAGGGTTGCAGGACATGAGACCGATAGTATCGAGATTGATAGTGAGTACAAGCGTGGAACAACCCATTCTTGCGGCGGCAAGGGCAGCTTCACAACCGGCATGCCCGGCGCCGATCACAATAAGGTCGTATTTTTTTTTGTATTCCATTTATTTTCCCACTGAAGGTGTTCCACGTGGAACACCAAAAAAATCAACAAATTTGACAAAAAAACAGCTTTTATATTTTCTCTCTATCCCCGTTTTGTTAAGAGATCAAGGGCTTACTATTCCTTTTAGGTGAGGTCTTGTTGCAGGGCAAATATGGCCCGATTTTAAGGTGTTGAGTTTCTTGAAAATGAAAATTATTTTCCAATACAAAAGTCTGAAAAAATTTTCGTCAATATCTGTTCCGGTGTCGTATCTCCTGCCACCTCCCCTATTTTATCAAGGGCTTCCTTAATATCAATGGAGAGTAATTCGTAAGGCGCATTCTCCGTTAAGCCCCGACGCGCACTCTTAAGTAAATGAAAAGCCTCCTCCAGCCCCACCTTATGTCTTTTTCTTGATATAACAACATCAGGTGAAATATCACTGCTGTGATGAAGGAGTGTTTCATACAAAGCATCTTTAAGCGTTTCAATACCTTCTTCCCTGGAAATGGACAATGAAACGGCATTTATGCCGACAGCGGCAGATTTGATCTTTTCCACTTCACCGGGCGCTATAAGGTCCGATTTATTAATAAGGAGAATTATTCTGTCATTAGTCATTTGATGAAGCGATTCTTTGTCTGATGCGTGGAGGCCCTCTTCATCGACCATATAAAGAACGATATCTGCCTGGTCAAGTTTTTCCCTGGTTCTTCTGATTCCTTCTTCTTCGATAATATCGGCAGTATCTCTTATACCGGCAGTATCGATGAGATTGACAGGGACTCCCCTAATATTAATCACCTCTTCGATGACATCGCGGGTTGTTCCGGGAACGGCGGTGACGATGGCCCTCTTTTCCTTTAGAAGCGCATTAAGCAGACTCGATTTACCCACATTGGGTCTTCCTGCGATAACGACGTGGATCCCTTCCCTGATGATTCTCCCCTCTTCATAGGTGTCGAGAAGTTTCCCTATTATATTAAGCGCTTCCTCTATTGCTTTATCGATATTCATAAAGGAAGCCTCATCAATATCTTCCTCGGGAAAGTCGATGTAGGCTTCAACAAGTGACAACGCTTCTATGAGGTAATCCCTTACACCGGCCAGAGCCTCTCTAAGGCCTCCTTTGAGTTGAACCTGTGCAACTCTTAAGCTGCGGTCTGTTTTTGCCCTGATAATGTCGATGACGGCTTCGGCCTGGGAAAGATCGATTCTTCCGTTTAAAAAAGCCCTCCTTGTAAATTCACCGGGAGCAGCGCCACGGATACCTGACCTTAAAAGAAGCTCCATAACAGATTGAAGTACTACCGTACCGCCATGGCAGTGGATTTCTACCACATCCTCCCGGGTAAATGAATTGGGTGACTTCATGTAAGTGAGCAGGCATTCATCGATGGTTTTTCCATCGGAAGGGCTGATTATTTCTCCCAGATAAAGCCTGTGACTCTGGTAGGACGTTTTTTCTTTTCCCGGTTTGAAAAATCTGAGCGCTGATGAGAGGGATTGGGGGCCGCTGATCCTGATGATGCCGATGCCACCTTCGCCGGCAGGCGTGGAGATGGCTGCTATGGTATCTTCCTGGTCATAGACCTTCATGACAAAGAATCATGCTTTGGCAGGCGGAAGAACGACGACCTTTTTTTCTTCTCCGAACCCTTTGCTTTCGGTCATCAGTCCTTCTTCCTTGACGGTCATGTGAATAATTCGTCTTTCACCGGCAGGCATAGGAGGAAAAGTATAGCTCCTGTTTTCCTTTTTTACGCTATAGATGGCCTTGCGGGCCATTCCTTCAAGCTTTGCCTTCCTGCGGGCACGATAATCGGCACAGTCAACGACGATTCTTTTGCCGCGGGTGGCGCGAAGATTGTCGGCAATCTTGTTGACCAGGTACTGATAGGCATCCAGATTTTTTCCCTTTCTTCCAATAAAAAGGGATTCTTCCGTTTCGGACAGGGAAACCATTAAAATAATTTCATCAAAGGTTTCTTTAGCATCGACCTTGCCCTTAAGAGACGTTAGAAGAAGCAGTTTTTCGAGGGCTTCTTTTGCAGCAGATGCTTCCTCACCGGCCAGACTGCCTCTATCCTGCCTTTCAGCTTCCCCTCCGGCGTCTTTGATTACCCTGATGGCAGCCTTTTTGCCCCATGAGATACCGAGCAGTCCTTTGCTTTTATCCTCAAGTACTTCTATAGTCAATGACTCTCTGTTCCGGCCGAGTGTTTTTTCTGCAAGCGCTATGGCCTCTTCGAGTGTTTTTCCTTCGAATGTTAAATCAGACATGAATGACCTCTAGGTTCTCTTAATAATGTAATACTGTTGAGCTATGGAAAGAATATTGTTTACAAGCCAGTAAAGAACCAGCCCTGAAGGGAGGTTCATGAACATGAAGGTAAATATGACGGGCATCATCATCATTACCTTTTGCTGTGTCGGGTCGGGCGCTGCAGGCGACATTTTCTGCTGAAGGAACATGGTAATACCCATAAGCAGAGGGGTAACATAGTAAGGGTCCTTGACCGACATGTCCATGATCCAGAAATGGAAAGGGGCGTGCCTAAGCTCGATGGCATTCATCAGAACATTGTAAAGCGCAATAAAAACAGGTATTTGCACGATCATAGGCAAGCATCCGCTCAATGGGTTTACTCGGTGTTTTCTGTAAAGCTCCATCACCTCCCTGCTCATACGTTCTTTATCATCTTTGTACTTTTCGCGGAGTTCCGTCATTAAAGGTGAAAGTTTCTGCATCTGCTTCATGGATTTATAACTCTTGTTGGCAAGAGGAAAGAAGATGATTTTAATGATGAGCGTCACCAGGATAATGGCGTAACCGTAATTTCCTGTATAAGAGTAAATGAGTTTAAGAAAACGAAGCAGCGGTTCGGCAATAGCGTGAAACCAACCCATGTCGATGGCTGCTTCCAGTCCTGAACCAACATCTTTCAAGCGATAAAAATCCTTGGGTCCTGAGTAGAGATTATATTGAAAAGAAATTTTGTCTCCCGCAGGGATGGAAAGCGATGAATGAACAAGTGAGGTCTCAATGAGCTTGTCAGAGATCCTTTTTGCTATGACCTTTCCCGAACTTCCCTTATTGGGAACCAAAGCCGTTACAAAATATTTGTTTTCAAGGGCAAGCCAGTCTATATCTGCGTCGACTGTGAAATGTTCTTCCTCAATATCGGTAAAGGATTCCTTTTCAATGTCATCTCCCTTTTTGACGGCAAGACCTATAAAGGTATACATGTCGCCTTCCACATTATCACGATCATAAAAATTAAGGGCCATGTCGCCCGTTACAGGAGCTGATGAGCCGTTAATCAAAGTTGTCCTAATGTCTATTTCATAACCGTCCGGCTTGAACGTATAACGTTTTTCAAGGGTAATGCCCTGAGGCGAGGACCAACTGTAGACAAGCGTATTTTCTCCCTCCCTTGACATGTCAAAAACCTTGTCTGTGCCGATTTGAGCAGCAGAAGAACTGAAGGAAAGGCTGAGAGGCAAGGGATCCCCCTTGCTCACATTTATTCTTTCAACATGGGAGGCTTCATCGCTCAATTCCTCTCTGTAGTCCTTTAGGGTGAGACTTTCAATTCCCCCTCCGCCAAGCGTGGAAATTGCAATAATAGCCTGATTATTTTCATATTTAAAGGACTCGGGCGCTTTGCTGACGGTTGCAGCTTTCGCCTTAACGACTACAGGCTGAGCCTGATCATTGACAGCTTTAGCAGATTCAACAGGGGAATCTGAAGCTGTTTTATCAGCTTCCTGACCCCTTTTTACTTTAAGCGCTTCCGCCTTGAGGCCGGCATCTGTCTGAGGTGCGGGAACGGGGGGGACAAAATAGTCCTTATAAATATAAATTACGAAAAAAGATAATACTATCGCCAGTAATGCCCTCTTATCCAATCGGTTTTTCTCCTTATATTATCGGGTTCAATTCATTTCGGTGGGTCATAGCCGCCCCGATGAAAGGGGTGGCATTTCAAGATCCTTATGAGTGAGGGAAAGATACCCCTTATACCTCTTTTTTCGAGGGATTGAAGGGCGTAATTGGAACAGGTCGGCTCAAACCTGCAAGAAGGCGGAAGAGCCGGTGATATTGCGTATCTGTAAAACTTTATGAGAGACTTTATTAGAAAGGTCATTAACCTCTATTCTCACTCAGTTCACTGAGAAGCCCCCTGCTGCCCAGTGCACTTTTTAACTCCTCTTTTACATCGGAAAAAGAGAGCCTCCAGGCGCCCCTGCCTGCTATGATAATATAATCCCTGTTATCTGCGAGGCGCTTCCGGTTTAATCTGAAAAATTCCCGGACCAGTCGTTTAACCCTGTTTCTCTGAACAGCTCCCCCTGTTTTTTTTGAGGCCGTTATGCCCAACCTGCGAAGGCCCTTATCATTCTTGCTGAATATAATAATAAAGTGCCTTGTTTTTATCTTTCGGCCTGCTGCTCCTATTCTTAAAAAATCTTCTCTTTTAAGTAACCTGTTGCCTTTTCTGAAAGAGCAGGTACCCATCATTACATTGTTAAAATATCTACTTAGATGGTGTTTGAACAGAAAGTCTCTTTCTTCCTTTGGCTCTTCTCCTTTTAATAACGAGCTTTCCGCCTTTTGTACTCATTCTTTTAAGAAAACCGTGTGTTCTGAGCCTGCTAATGTTACTTGGTTGATAAGTTCTTTTCATTTTCTTTTCCTTAAATGACTATGTTTAATAAACCGTAGATTATAAGACAAAAGGGGGCTGTTTTGTCAAGGACTTTTATAAAACTTTTCTTGCTATCTTCGCTATAAACAGATAAAACAGGTTATCCACCCTGGTGACCGGGAAGGGAAGGAAGAATAATTATGGCTTTCCAAAAAACTTCCCTATAAGCTCCTTTTTCCCCATATTTCTGAGTGCATTTATGATCCATGCCCTGTTTTCCTTTTTATACCAGAAGAAAAACCGGTTCTGGCGCATACGTTCATCTCTGCTTTTTGCAGAATAAACGGGCTTTAATGTATAGGGATCATAACCTGAGTAGTAAGTTACTGTTGACAGCGTCATGGGTGTAGGCGTGAAGTCCTGCACCTGTTCCAGCTTGAATCCTGTTTCCTTCGTCCGGGCGGCCATGTGGGCCATGTCCTCCGGTTCACAACCGGGGTGGCACGCTATAAAGTAGGGAACAATCTGCTGCCGGAGCTTTGCCTGTGACGTAATCCCGTCAAAGAGTTTTTTAAAAGATCGAAAAGCATTGTAGCCCGGTTTTCGCATCATTTTAAGGACCTTTTCCGATGTATGCTCAGGAGCTACCTTGAGCCGCCCCGAAACATGGTTCCTGATCAATGCTTCCGCATACTCGCTGTAACCGTTCTCCTCGTCACTTTCCGGCCTGTCTATAAAAAGATCATACCTGATACCGCTTGTCACAAAGGCTTTCTTGACTTTTTCATGGCTCGAGACTTCCCTGTAAATCTCTGTAAGCGCCTTATGTGAGGTGCCCAGATTATAGCAGATGGAAGGATAGATGCAGGAAGGCCTGGCGCATATATCACAAACAGACTGTACGATTCCCTTCATGCCGTACATGTTGGCCGAAGGACCGCCGAGATCACTGATGTAACCTTTAAAGTGCGGCATTTGCGCAATGGCTTCTACCTCATGAAGTATAGACTCTTTTGAGCGGCTTGCCACCATTTTTCCCTGGTGGGCTGAAATGGCGCAGAAGCTGCAGCCGCCAAAACAGCCTCTGTGCATATTGATGGAAAACCTGATCATCTCATAAGCCGGTATGGCCCCTCTTTTCCTGTATTTGGGGTGAGGGAGTCTCGTATAGGGCAGATCAAAGGAAGCGTCAATTTCCTTCTCCGTCATGGCAGGAAAGGGAGGATTAATGACAAGCATTTTATTTTGGACCTCCTGGACGATACGCCGGGCATAGACGCTGTTTGCTTCCTTTTCAATTATCCTGAAATTGGAAGCGTAGCTTTTCTTATGGCTGAGGCACTGCTGGTGGGATGCAAGGGAAACAGTCTCCCATTTTTTGTTTTTAGGCAGCGGTGATGATTTATCGATAAGTAAAGCTGTTTGTGGAATTGTCTGAAGCGATGTCATGGGCACACCCTTATCCATCAGTTTCAGAATAGCTCTTAAGGGTTGCTCCCCCATTCCGTATACAAGGAGATCGGCTCCGCTGCTGACGAGGATGGACGGGTTTAATGAGTCGGACCAGTAATCATAATGGGTGGCCCTGCGCATGGAGGTCTCCATGCCGCCAATAATGACCGGCACATGAGGGTAAAGTTTTTTTAAAATACGGCAATAGGCGGCAGTGGCGTAATCAGGCCTAAAGCCTGATTTTCCTCCCGGTGTATAGGCATCGTTCGATCTTAGCCTTTTGTTGGCCGTATAGTGGTTGACCATGGAATCCATACAGCCTGAGGTAACACCGAAAAAAAGTCTCGGAGCGCCAAATTTCCGGAAGTCCCTCAAATCATCACGCCAGTTGGGTTGAGCAATGATGGCGACGCGAAAGCCCGCACTTTCGATAATGCGACCGATAACGGCATGACCGAATGAAGGGTGGTCAACATAGGCGTCACCTGAGACAATAATGACATCAACCATTTCCCATCCCCTCTCTTCAATTTCCTTTTTTGTGAGAGGGAGATGTTTCCTTTCATGACTATGAAAAGGTCTCTTCATAAAAGCAGTAATAATAATCCTTTTTGAATGTCCATAAAATCTAGTGGATGCTGAATAAACAGGATAATTCTTACGGGATAAAAATCTTCCGCCACTTAAAATGGGAAGGCAGTCTTTGTTCTGATAACCCCCTCATTACTGAAAGAATGAGTATGGGCGCGATAAATTGGAAGTCAATTGGTTCAAAATTATGACTAATAAAGCTTCTCCTGGTCCTTCCCGGCTCGTTTATAACCGCAATCTTTATTAAGGCACCGGATAATATTACCCTCCTTTTTTGATTCCTTTTCCACAAGAAAGGCTGCGTCGCAAAGCGGGCAATTTTCCGGCAGGGGCTTGTCCCAGGTGGCAAAGGTGCATTTTGGGTATTCGGTACATCCATAAAATACCTTTCCTTTGCGGCTTCTTTTTTCACTCACTTCACCCTTGCCACAGTCAGGGCATGTTATGCCGAGGGTGATAGGCTTTGTACCCTTACAGTCAGGGTAGGTTGAGCAGGCCAAAAATCGGCCATATCTCCCTCTTTTAATAACCATCTGATTACCGCATACAGGGCAGTTTTCTTCGGTAAATTCCAGGGCCTCTACCACAACCTGGATATTTCCCGCTTCATCGCGGGTAAAGTTATGTGTATTCTTACATTCGGGATAATTGGGGCAAGCCAGGAATTCTCCCATTTTACCCCATTTGATAATCATGTTGGTGCCGCATTTATCGCAGACAATATCCGTTGGAATCTCTTCACGCTTGACATCTCTCATCTTAACTTTCGCTGATTCGAGAGCCTGACGGAAATTCTCATAAAAGAGCTTCATTGCCTTGAGCCAATCGGCTTTACCTTCTTCGATTTCGTCAAGTTGCCCTTCCATCCTGGCCGTAAATTCCACATTCATAATATCGGGGAAATTATCAACAAGCAGGCCTGTAACGAGCATACCCAGTTCAGTGGGATAGAAGCGTTTGCTGTCGAGACGCACGTATTCCCTGTCCTGAATGTTTGATATAATAGCCGCATAGGTACTGGGGCGTCCTATACCCTTATCTTCCAGCTCCTTAACGAGTGTTGCCTCTGAAAATCTCGGCGGCGGTTCGGTGAAGTGCTGCTTTGGCGTAATTTTTAGGAGTTTGAGCGCCTCTCCTTCTGAAAAAGGCGGCAATAATTTGTCTTTTTCGGAACTGTCTTCCTGGTCCTTTCCTTCTGTATAAATGGCCATAAATCCGGCGAACTTAATGACAGAACCTGTTGCCCTGAAAATCGCTTTGCCTGCTGCAATATCGATAGCAGTTTGATCCATTATGGCGGGATTGGTTTGGGAAGCGACAAAGCGGTTCCAAATCAGTTCATACAACCGGTATTGATCTCTTTCGAGATGTTTTTTTGCAAGCTCGGGCACATTTTTCATGGATGTCGGTCGAATGGCTTCATGGGCTTCCTGCGCACTTTTTGAACTTTTATATTGCCGGGGTGCTTTGGGCAGATAGTCGCTTCCGTACTTTTCCGAAATATAGTTTCTCACTTGGGCCAGCGCTTCATCGGCAATCCGTGTTGAGTCGGTTCGCATATAGGTTATGAGACCGACGGGACCCTGATCGCCGAAATCCAGCCCTTCATATAATCTCTGGGCCAGCATCATGGTTTTTTTGGCTGAAAAACCGAGTTTCCTTGCCGCATCCTGTTGAAGTGTACTGGTGATAAAGGGAGGAGAGGGATTTTTTCTGCGCTCCTTTTTATCGATCTTTTTTATAATATAAGAAGCGCCTTCTATAGAGCTTAAGAGTTGATCCGTTTCTTCCTGTGATTTAAGTTCAGCCTTTTTATTATCGATCTTAAGAAGTTTTGCTTCAACAGGCGGCGGAATGGATCCTTCCAGCAATGCCATCACGGACCAGTACTCACGGGGAACGAATGCCTTGATTTCCTTTTCTCTTTCACAAATTACCCTGACGGCAACGGATTGCACTCTGCCGGCAGAAAGGCCGCGTCTGACCTTATCCCAAAGAAGCGGAGAGATCTGGTAACCGACGAGCCTGTCAAGGATACGTCTTGCCTGCTGGGCTTCAAACTTGTCATTATTGAGCGGCAAAGGATGTTTGATGGCATCTTCAATTCCCCTTTTAGTAATTTCATTAAAAAGAACACGGGAAACCTTATCTTTTTCCTTAATCTCTGAAGCTATATGCCATGCAATGGCCTCCCCTTCCCTGTCAGGGTCAGGTGCAAGAAAGACCTTTTCGGCAGAACGGGCTTCCTTTTTTATATTTTTGATAATATTGCCTTTACCTTTGATGACGTCGTATTGGGGAGAAAAATTATTTTCTACATCCACACCAAGCGAACTTTTTGGCAGATCTTTTACATGGCCGACGGATGCCAGAACATTAAATTCCTTTCCCAGGTATTTTTTGATGGTCCTCGCTTTTGCAGGCGACTCAACTATGAGTAGAGACTTTGCCATTAATACTCCTATATTACTGTTTTTGAAAAGAATTTTCCGGGATGCTGTTTAATGGCTCCCATTAATTCAAGATTTAAAAGAAGCGTTGATAAGCGGGAAGAACTCCAGGTAGATTCCTTTATCAACTGATCGATATGAAGAGGCCCATTACCCAGCAGGGTAAGGAGTTTATCTTCGTCGGTGTTTAGTGAAAACGCAGCTTCTCTTCTTTTGTTCTCCTTTTGCCTGTTTACAGCTAATCCCGGCAAGAGATCGGACATGATCTCTTCAGGTTTTTCCACCAGCCTGGCCCCTTCTTTTATGAGGCTGTTTGTTCCCCTGCTTCTTGCTGCCGTAATATTGCCGGGAACAGCATATACCTCCCTGCCCTGATCAAGGGCGCATCTGGCTGTGATTAATGAACCGCTTCTTAAAGAGGCTTCTACGACAAGTACACCCATAGAAAGTCCGCTTATTATTCTGTTCCGCCTGGGAAAATTCTGGGGGTCAGGCGGAGTAGAAAGAGGAAATTCGGAAAAAACAGCCCCATTTTTCAATATCCTTCTAAATAAAGAGGCATTTTCAGCCGGGTAGATAAGGTCAAGCCCCGAGCCGAGAACGGCTATTGTTTTCCCACCGGCCTTTAATGCGCCTTCATGAGCTTTGGTGTCGATTCCTCTTGCCAGGCCGCTTACAATGGTTACACCTGAAGAGGCCAGCCTTCCGGCAAAGCTTGCGGCTGCATGGAGACCGTAGGATGAAGAAGCCCTTGAACCGACAATAGCCAGATTGCAGGAATCGAGATTCTTATAATCGCCTCCGGCATAGAGAATAATGGGTGGATCATAAATATTTAAAAGAGAAAGAGGATAATTATCATCCTGCCATGTAAGAATAGAAAATCCCAGACGGCCCGTTCTTTCTAATTCCCTGTCTATGCCGGTCCAGTCTCGAAAGGTAAGGATCTGACTTATCGATACCTCTCTTAACCCGTTAATCTCTTTCAGATCTTTTTCAGCCGAAGAAAATATATTTTTTGCCGTCGAGAATCGCTCAAGCAACTTTTTTGCCGTTTTACTTCCGACGCCCTTTATCCGGCTTAGTGCAACCCAGTATCTTGTATCTTCCTTCACATTATTCGACATTCAAAATAAAAAAGGCTGCGGTCCCGTTGCCGCAACCTCCCGGATTAATGATTATAAAGGTTTTACTGTAGAACAGCCTTGATGTGCTCGCCGGTTCTGATTTCCTGCACGGCATCGATTATGATGGCCGTAGAGGTCATTTTTTTGACCTGAAATACAAGCAATCTGCCGATAGTTTCTGCCGGCAGGGTATATTTACCCTTCCTGTGAGGGGGCTTGTAAATAGTAAAAATAAAACCTTCATCAACACCATGGTTTTTCCCTAAATCAATATAAACGACATCATTTTGGCCGTAAATGGTTATGGCTTCCATCGATGTTACAATATGGCCCTCAAGAGGAAGGCTCACCTCTTTTATGGTTATCTCATCAGGCAGGTTTTCCTTTTGCCTTATCTTATCATCCCGGGAGACCACATTAAATGATTCGACTATTTCTCCAGTAGTAATTCCCTGCGAAGTGTCGATAACCTTAATATGACCAAGCCTTTCGATTTTGTGGCCTAAATTCTTTCTTGTAACGGGATGGGTGATTTTTACCGTTGGTTTGAAAATGGATAATATTTCCCCTCTTTTTGCTTCCCTGTTTAAGGCCATATAGACAATATCGCTGTCTCCGAGCATTATTTTTTTATCAAGGGCATCAACAATTTTTCCGGAAGCCTTCATTTCTTCGGGAGATATCATTCCTGAAGATCTCAAATGCCTGATATTATACTTCTGTTTTTCGATTATTATTTTTGGTGTCGGTTCTTTAATCACCGGAGCTTCCTCAAGGGGTGCTTCTTCAGCCTCCACCTGTTCCTCCACTGGTTCAGCCTCCTCAGGTTGGCTTACCTCTTCCGGTACGGGAGCTGACCTGACCCGTATTTTGGGGGGGACAAGATTTATTTTATCGCCGGGATAAATAAAGTGAGCATTGGTAATGTAGTCATTCCACTGCCAGAGTTTTGGCCAAAAAAAAGGATTCTTCATATACTTTTCAGAGATATCCCATAAAGTGTCTCCCTTGACTACGATATGGTAATCCTTCCCTTCTTCTTCAGCTAAAACAGGTGATGAACCAAAAAGAATAATCGACAGCGCAGCTGCCGCATATAAAGATGGCTTTAAGGTCATTTAGTTGAGTTCCCTCGCTTTCTTACAGACACTACTTAATTTTGAAGATTAAACATAAACAAAAAACATTGTCAAGAAAATAAAGTTTTATTCCTCCTCTTCGGGAGCCCGATAAGTAAAGCCATTTAATGACATTGCTAAAGTGTTGATTAAAATAGTTTAACAGATAATTATTATAAAATAATGGCCTAAATTCTTGAAGTTTTTTATAGGGCGGTTTATTATAAGCCGGATTGAGGGTTATTAATACCTTCACAGATTGTGGTTTGCCATAAAGCGCTAACTGCCAATTCAGGGTTATTAAATTCAGAAAGGTTAATTTCAAAATGTCAGAAACTGAAAAGTTTA
The DNA here is from genome assembly GCA_029860075.1 of Deltaproteobacteria bacterium. Classification (NCBI taxonomy): domain Bacteria; kingdom Pseudomonadati; phylum Myxococcota; class Myxococcia; species Deltaproteobacteria bacterium. The sequence goes on from JAOUBX010000016.1 coordinate 44,849, forward strand.
ACAAAATGGGTAAAGACTGGTGGGATGAAAAGGGAAATATGGCGGCTCTTCATATGATCAATCCCATCCGTTTTGAATATTTCTCGGGCCGGCTGGGAAATCTCAAAGGAAAAAAGGTCCTTGACATAGGTTGTGGCGGCGGTCTCTTATCGGAGGAATTTGCAAAAAAAGGGGCCCATGTTACAGGAGTGGATCTCTCCCCCGTCGCTATCAAGGGGGCGCAGAAACATGCGGAGTCGAACGGTCTGAACATAGATTACCGTAACTGTTCTGTGGCAGATATTGAAGAGACGGATTTTGACATCGTTGTTTGTGCCGAAATGCTCGAACATGTCGATGATTTACCGAACATGATAGCCGACTCGTCTGCCCGGGTCAAAGAGGGTGGTTACTATCTTTTCGAAACCATTAATAAAACCATGTCAGCCTGGTTTCTGGCCATATTCATGGCTGAAAATGTGCTCAAATTTGTTGGAAAGGGAACCCACAGTTATGAGCGTTTTATCAAACCGAGCAGCCTGGCTAAACTTCTGTCAGCTAATGGAATTAGGGTAAAGGAAATAAAAGGTATGACCTTTAATCCTCTTGACTGGAAGTTCAGAATATCCAACTCTACATCGGTAAACTACATCGGGTACGGAAAAAAGGATTAATCCTGGAAAGGTCGGAGATCTCTGAGCAGATGGATCATCATTTCGACACAACCTGTTGATTCCACAATACTTTTAAAAAAATGCCAGCTTAAAATACACTCATGTGTTCAAGCCGGGCAGATTGCATTTCTGGTAAAAAAGTAAAACCAGGCATATAAAAAAAGAGCAAAAAAAGGCGAGCTATTCAGCTCGCCTTTTTATAATCTATGATTTACTAATCTGCTCTTATTACAGCATATCCTTAAATGGGTTAAGAAAGAGAAGAATAAGAGATACAACAAGCGCATAAATAGCAAGCGATTCAACCATGGCAAGACCGACAAGCATGGTTGTAAGGATCTTACCGGATGCACCGGGATTTCTCGATACACCTTCAGTAGCGCCCCTGATAGCATGTCCCTGGCCAATACCTGTACCGAGGGCCGCAAGACCAATTCCAAGGCCTGCTGCAAGCATAATTGCCGCGAGAGCTATAGGATTACCTTTGCCCCCCTCTTCAGCTGCCATGGCTACAGAAGCCGATGTCATCACGGCACAGATAGCGATAAATAACAGGTTACCAATCTTCTTAATCATTATTTTTCCTCCTTTCGTTTTTTCGATTAATTATTAGTGTGCCTCTTCCAAGGCTCCACTCAAATATATCATTGCTAAAAGGGCAAATACAAATGCCTGAATAAATGCTACAAGAAGTCCCATGATGGACATTACAACAGGTACCAGAAATGGCACCATAACCATGAGTACGATAACAACCAGTTCGTGACCTGTCATATTTCCAAAAAGCCTGAGCGATAACGAAAGTGGTCTGGCAAGATGACCTACGATTTCGATGGGCAGCATGAGCGGAGAAAGCCACCAAATTGGTCCTGTAAAATGCTTGATATAATGTAAGCCATGCTCTTTGAGGCCTATGATGTGTGTTAATACAAAAACGATAACCGAACAGGCAGCCGTTGTGTTGAGATTTGCCGTGGGAGGCATAAATCCCGGAATAAGACCGAGCATGTTAGAAATGAAAATAAAAAAAGCGAGCGTAGCTATGAGAGGAAAATAAACTACTCCTTTTTCACCCATGATCTCCGTCACCATACCGTGAATACCTGAAATGGTGATTTCGAAAACATTCTGAATTCCGCCCGGCACAAGAGCCATATTATTTAACATTATCCGTGCAAGAAACAGGAGCAGCAGTATGACGAAAACGCTCAGCGTTACGTAATCGGGAATACCCGGTATATGAAAAAAAATTATTGGATGCGTCATCTTTTATTACCTCCCAAACTTCCGATATAAAGGCTTATACCGGTAAATATCAATGTAGCGGGCACAAGAAAAAGCCCGATTGCAAGCGCCACGACGTCTACCAGCCCGTTTTTCAATAGATAGGCCAACAGAACGAACAGCAGCGCCAGCTTAAAATAGTAGCGCGCTATGATCAGTCCTTCTGTTTTTCTGCCCTCTTTTACGATTGCCGCAAAAAAACGCTCCAGTGATCTCTTCAAATCCCTGAAGTTAAGAAACGATATGAGCCCGCCAACGGCTATGCCTGTGGCCGACCTGGCGGAGAGAACAGCGTAAACCAGGGTGACCATCATTAAAAAACCCCAAAGGACGTTTCTTTCGATTTGTTCCTTCAGGGAATCGCTTAGATCTACTTTCCTTTCAGGGATCGCTTTTTCAGTATACGTCTCAGTTATCAATCTTCCTGACTTCCCTGAAAACATTCATGAATCCTGCGGCTATACCAAATGTCAAGAAAACTATTGTTAACCATGGTTTGGTTTGAAGCCACTTATCAAGGTATACTCCCATTGCAAGGCCTACAAAGGTCGAGACAACCATCTCTATACCTATTATGGAGACTTTAGCAAGTTGTCCGAAGAGGCCCTTTGTCTGTTTTTCCATTAGTCAGTCAATGAGCGAAAAAGGGGAAATATAGCAGAGAGCGAAAATAGTGTCAACTGTAAATCCTTCAATAATAATAAAAAAACCTTTTATAAGGCTGAAAAGCTTTTCTTTGCCGCTTCAAGTGTCTTTTCAATATCTTCATTGCTATGGGCAAGAGACATGAACGCTGCTTCAAACTGAGATGGCGCCAGATTAACGCCATTTTCAAGCATATTAAGAAAAAACTTTCCGAAACGCTCCGTATCTGACAATTTGGCAGACTGGTAATCGGTTACTTTTCTCTCTGTAAAGAAAGTGCAAAACATGGCTCCTACCCGCGTTGAATAGGTAGGTATAGATGCTTTTTCGGCTATTTCCCGAAGACCTTCGGCAAGCGCGGCGCTCCTGTCCTCCAGTTGTTCATAAGCGCCCGGACTTGAGAGAATTTTCAAGGTCTCTATACCGGCAGTCATTGCCAGGGGATTACCGGAAAGAGTGCCGGCCTGATAAACGGGTCCGGCCGGCGCAATTTGCTGCATAATCTCCTTTTTTCCTCCGTAAGCGCCGACGGGAAGGCCGCCGCCGATTACCTTGCCAAGGCAAGTAAGGTCCGGTGTTACACCAAAGACTTCCTGAGCTCCGCCATAGGCAACCCTGAAGCCGCTCATTACTTCATCAAAAATAAGAACAATGCCGTTTTCACTGCATAAAGACCTCAAACCTTCCAGAAAGCCTTCTTCAGGAGGAATGACACCCATATTTCCGGGTAATGGCTCAACAATAATACAGGCGATATTATCACCGTCTGCCTCAATGGCGTCTTTAACTTCTCCCAGGTTATTAAAAGAAACGGTTATCGTATTTTTTGCATAATCCTCCGGCACACCGGGACTGTCAGGCACACCGAGCGTTGCCGCGCCGGAACCGGCTTTTACCAGAAGACCGTCTGCATGGCCATGATAACCTCCTTCAAACTTGATTATCTTGTCTCTTCCCGTAAAACCCCTGGCCAGACGAATTGCGCTCATGGTAGCTTCTGTTCCGGAGTTTACCATCCTTACCATCTCAATAGACGGAACCGCATCGATAACCATCCTGGCCAATTCGATTTCAAGTTCTGTAGGCGCGCCGAAACTGGTTCCCTTATCGATAACATTTTTTATGGCACTGTTTACCCGGGGATGACAATGACCGGCAATCATCGGTCCCCATGAGCCGACATAATCAATATATTCATTGCCGTCCACATCGTAAATATGCGACCCTTCGGCCCTTTCAATGAAGATGGGATTTCCTCCAACGGATTTGAAAGCGCGAACGGGGCTGTTGACTCCCCCCGGAATGTATTTGGTAGCGTCTCCATATAATGTTTCCGACTTGCTGTGATTCATATTCAATTCCCCTTTATTATGTAATTGTTAAGTAAACCTATCTGTTCATGAGTTTTTCATTTGTCTGACGCAATCGCTTCGATAGAATACGCGTTATGTTGATAAGTAAAACGATAAAAAGTTCCCTGTCCCTGTTAAATATTTCCGACAGGGCCCTGTTTGTGAGATGAACGGCAACAGTTTGTCCCGCTGCCTTTGCCGTTGCCGATCTGCGTTCAATGTTGACTAGTGTCATTTCGCCCAAAACGGCCCCTGCCGGCAGCGCGGCAATCTTTACCTCCGTTCCTGAGGGGTCCTTTTTTAAAAGCTCAACACTGCCTGATTCTACAATAAGCAAAGCGTCTCCCATATCGCCCTCGGAAAAAATAAGTTGACCGTCAGAGTACAATTGCTGCTCGGAAATACCGGCCAAACCTTTAAGCTGATCGTCACTCAGCCCAAAAAACAATTCCTTATTCTGGAAAATACTGATCGGTATTAAAGACATGATCCACCTCTTTTTAATCCCCAGCGGGTACATTCTCCGCAGCATGTGGCAATAAATTGAAAGGTATTCCCGGGTCATTGCCCGGCTGCTTGCAGCGGATTGGTTAATTTATGGATTGAAGTATAGCGCTCAAAAAAAAGTCTTGTCAAGAGATATGCTTCTGTTGCAAGCTTTTAAATATTATGAGTAAGTCTGCCGCAAAAACTTTTATCATATTAATTTTGCTTCTGGTTCCCCATGTGTCAGTAGCGGTAGCGGTAACTGTTGAATCCATTGCTGCCACGGTAGAAGACAGGATAATCACGACAGGTGAAGTGATAACAGAGTCCAAAATTTTGGCGATTTACGAGGCGCAAAGAGCCCGTCTTCCCATAAGAGGAATATTCAGCATGGGTCTTCTTAACCAGATGATTAACCGGGAACTCGTTTACAGAGAAGCCGTGAGGGCAAAGTTTGATTCAGGTGAACGAGATGTTATCGATGAGATGCTTTATTTCGAAGAGAAGTTCAGCAAACCTGAAGAGTTTTCTCTCTTTCTTGAGGAGGAGGGGCTGCTTCTGGGAGATATTGTTGAATGGCTTCACAAAAGGCAGGTAACGCTGGCCTATATTAATGAAAAAATTTCCGTCATGTCCTATATCGGGGCGCGTGATGTTGAAAAATACTACAGAGAACACTCTGAAAACTTCGAAGGGAGACCCTTTGAAGAGGTTGAAGATGAAATCAGGCTTCAGTTATTAGCGAAAAAGGGGGAAGAGTATTTAGTGGAATGGATTAGTGATTTAAGGAAAAGAGGGAAGGTAAAGTACTTTATAATTCCACAAGATCAACCTCTTTACTGATCGAATTTACGACAGTTGCAAGTTCCCGGCTCATTGAAATATGACACTTCAGTTCAAAGAGGCCGCCCGGGCCGTCAAGGATTGTCATGACGGCCAGATTGTCATAAGCTTCCAGCAGGTTTTTCATATGGGCAAAAGATTTCCGGTGGGCTCTGTACCTTCTTGTTATTAACATAGCCCTTTATCCTTTTTCCCTCCTCAGTATATCCATGGGCTCCATCTGCAGGGCGGCCTTTATGATAAATAACTGTTTAGGCTGGGCATGAGGTATCTCATGCCCTTCAGGTGATTTCATGGAGCTGAGAGAAAAGGCGTTAATCCTTTCTCCCCTGCCCATAATTTCGATGGTATCACCGGATTGAATCTTGTTTCTTGCTTCAACGAGATAGTTGCCGTCATGAAGGTTCTCCTTTATGACGCCGACAAAATCATATCGCCTCACATAGGATTGTGATGATACCGCCGACATTTCCTCACCGAAGTAAAAGCCCGTATCATAATCCCTGTGGCTCAGTTTCCTCAGTTCATGAAGCCAGGCGTCTTCTGTTTTATAATTCCCGGGATCTCTCAAATAGGCGTCCATTGCCAGCCGGTAACTTCTTACGGCGCCCGCCACATAGTTGATTCCTTTCACCCTCCCCTCTATCTTAAGTGAATGAATGCCTGATTCAATGAGGGCAGGAATATGCTCGATCATACAGATGTCTTTGGAATTGAAAAAATAGGTCCCTCTTTCATCTTCTTCGACATCGAATTCCTGGTCCGGTCGTTTACTCTCGGTAATGGAATATTCCCAGCGGCAGGAATGCGTGCACTCTCCATAATTAGCGTCTCTGCCTGTCATATGGCTGCTGAGATGACACCTTCCCGAGTAGGCCATGCAGACGGCGCCATGAACAAAGGCCTCCACTTCGATGCCTGTCTTTTCCCTGACCTCTTTAATTTCTCCCAGTGACAGTTCCCTTGCCATATTGATCCGGGAAACGCCCTGATCTTTCCAGAAAGCGACGCTTCTCCAGTTAGTCGTGTTCGCCTGAGTACTGAGGTGGACTTCCATCTCCGGGATAAGCTTTCTTGCCAGCGCAAGGACACCGGGATCGGAAATGATGACAGCGTGGACCTCAATTTTATTTAAGAACAGGAGGTACTCCTCAAGGCCTTCCAGATCCTGATTGTGAAAAAAAATATTTACCGTAACATATAGCCTGACGCCTTTTTCCCTGGCGTACCTGACGGCTTCACGCAATTCATGGGTGTCAAAATTACCGGCAGCGGCCCTTAAGCCGAATCGCTTCCCACTAAGATAGACGGCATCTGCGCCATAGTGGATGGCCGTTTTTAGTTTTTCCATATTGCCTGCAGGGGCCAGGAGTTCAATACTTTTCATAAGACGCTTATGATATCATAATTACGGGGCAATTTGAAAGAGTGCCGAATCCCCGAGAATACCAGAAAAAAAGTTGACATAGCTATTGCGTTATTGTAATTTTCAGATAAAATTATGCATAAGAAACATCATATATTTATCGTTCTTGCCCTTTTATTTCTGATAACCGCATCTTTAGGCGGCTGCAGTTCTGTTGCTGAAAAGCGTAAAAGTGCTGAAGTGCTCTATAAAGAAGGTATCGATAAGATGGAGGGAAAAAAATCTTTATTCGATATTTCCGATTTTGAAGGCGCAGCTGAAGCTTTCGAGGAAATAAAAAGCCGCTATTCTTTTACAAGCTTCGCGCCGCTCGCTGAACTCAGGCTGGCTGATATTCACTTTATGAAAGGGGAATATACGGAAGCGCTTACGGAATATGACGGCTTTATGAAGCTGCACCCCAATCATAAAGAGGTTCCTTATGCCATATACCAGATGGGACTTTCCTATTTTAACCAGATCGGTGGTGTTGACAGGGACCTGACGGCCCCCGAAGGCGCTTTGGGCAACTTTGAGACTTTAATCGGCCGTTTTCCGGATAACAAATACAGTAAGGATGCTGCTGAAAAGATTAGCATCTGTAAAGATCTTCTGTCGGGCAACGAACTCTATATAGGAAAGTTTTATTACAGGAAAGCGAACTATAAAGCGGCCATCGGGAGGTTTCAGATGGCGCTTGAACGCTATCCGGGCTATGGACCGAAAGAGGAAGCGCTTCTTTACCTTGGAAAGAGTTACCTCGAAGAAGGCATGGTGAAAAAAGGCAAAGAAGCGCTCAAGAATCTGGTATCAGCATTTCCCAAAAGTGAAGAGGCAAAAGAAGCGGGCCGGTTGCTGCAGGCAAACACTAACGATTTAAAGGAGCATAAAGATGAGTGATGAAATTACAGATCTTTACCTTAGTGGCAAGGCACACTATGAAAAGGGAGAGATGATTGATGCCCTCAAATGCTTTGAAGAGCTTTTCAGAAAAAGCAGTGGTTTTGCCGATGCCAGAAACTATGCGGGCCTTATTTATCACGACCGGGAAGAGTATGACAAGGCCGTTGAATGTTTTGAAAGGGCCCTTAAGTTGAATCCCAACTATACGGAGGTCGCTCTCAACCTGGCCGTTACCTTGCAGGAGATCGGCGAATATGACAGGGCGACGGAAGTAGAGATTTCGGCGCAGCGTGAAAAGGAAAGCATCGATCCTTTCATCAAGGGTAAAATTGCCAACAAGCATAGCGAGCTTGGTGATATTTACACGAGTGTCGGTTTTTTTGAATCGGCCATCGATGAATACAAAAAAGCCCTCAATTTGAGGCCTGAATTTGCCGATGTGAGGACCAAACTCGGCATTATTTACCGGGATAAAGGCGATTATTATAATGCCATAAGACAGTTAAAGGAAGCTGAAGAGCTTAACCCCAACTATGTTCATGCCATAATAAACCTGGGTATAGTTTACTATTCACAGGGAGAGACGCAAAAAGCGAAGGCCGAGTGGGAATCGGTGCTTGACATTGATCCCAATGATAAGCTTGCCAAAATGTACCTTAACCTGATCAAAAAATAATCTGTATTTGAATTTTTACCGGGCTAAAGCCTTAAGGACGATGTCCTTCAGTGATTCGATAAAGCTCTCGTCACAATTGGGCACAGCTACCCGCCCAAAGTTTTCGATGCCTGACTTCTCCGCCAGTTCACGGTACTGTATATCCATTTCATAGAGCGTTTCCGAATGGTCCGACACGAACGATATGGGGACCATAAGCACACTTTTTGTCCCTTTTTGTCCCAACCGGACAAGCAGTTCATCTGTGGCAGGAAAAAGCCACTTAACAGGTCCTACTCTGCTCTGGTAGGAAAGACTCCACTCTCCTTCCCATTGCAGTTTTTCCAGGATGAGCCTTACCGATGCTTCCGTATGTTTTTGGTAGGGATCACCTCTGTCGACAAGTTTTTGCGGAATGCCGTGTGCTGAAAAAATGAGATGGCTGTTACGCTTTACCCTGTCATCCATTTTATGCAGCTTGTCCCTGATTAACTGGACCCAGGTATGGATATATCCTGCCTGATCATAATAGCTATTGATCTTTATGACTTCTATGGCGGATTTCCCCCCCTTTTTCCAGGCACGGTCAAATTCGTTAAAGCTAGAGCCCGTTGTTGTGCCTGAATAATGGGGGTAGAGGGGGAGCAGTACAAGTTTTTCCGGATTATAGGCCAGTATTTCCCCGATTGCCTCTTCCGTAAAAGGGTGCCAATATCTCATGGCAACAAAGACGCCGTACTCGCCCTCACTGCTTAATGCTTTTTCAAGGGCATGTGCCTGGTTGCGGGTGAGCTCAAGAAGGGGGGACTTTCCGCCTATTTTTTTATAATAGTTCCTCACTTTTTCTGACCGCTTTTTCGATATTTTTCCCGCAATGAAGGGGCGGAAAAGTTTCCCGAGAGGGATTTCGATAATATCAGGGTCCATGAAAAGGTTATAAAGAAAGGGCTCTACATCATCGAGACTTGCGGGCCCTCCCATGTTGAGGAGCAAAACAGCAGTTTTATTATTCAAGATTAAACCGTCCCTGGCGTTATTTAAAGCGTAGCGTCACTATAATTGTTAGCTCTCCTGCTGTCAATCTCTATGGGGACAGAACAGACTATTCTCCGGTGGGGACAGCGCACTCGTTACTGTGGGGAGGGGGATTTGAAGGCCTTCAGAAATCAGTGCTTCTTTCAAAGACCCTGCAAAGAAGAAGAAGATCGCAATATTTGCACGCCGAACTGTCCCTCCCGTAATCTCTTGGGTCCACATTTGCCTCTCCCTTAAGAAAATCGGAGGCGAGATTTTGTAGCGTTTTCCTCCATTTCTCCATTAAATCTTCCCAGTTGTGAATATGATCACTCTTTTTAAAAAGGGGATCACTTGTAAAGGCCCTGATTCCCGGAAAGAGGCCTTCTTCCCTTGCTATGCCCGCAAAACGGCAATCTCCCCGCTTTAGTCCGGCAAATAAAATTGCATCGTAATTACCGGCTGAGGCGTAGAGCATGAGCTGAGGTTCTTTGGGCCTTTCGCTTGCCCAGTCAGCGGTGTTGACAGCGCCTGACTTGTAATCGATAATGGCCCGGGCATTTTCACCAATGCTGTCTATTCTGTCTATTCGTGAAGCGAGATGAAGCCCCGCTATATGGATGCCTTTTTCAGACTCCCTTTCCACCGTCCTGAAGGGGCTTCTCCTTAATTCTATCTGTACCCATTCATGAAGGAGGGAGGTCAACCTTTCCCCTTCGATCTTTTTATAATTATCATAACCGGGTTCTTCGCTATTTAATAAGCCCAAGCCAATCCGTGCCGACTCGGTGATGGCATCATCCAGTGTGCCACTCTTTTCATATTGCCTTAACGTAAGGTCATCTTTAATCTTTTGCCAGAAATGCTCCATAGCTCTGTGAATGATGGAACCGCGTTCCAAGCTGCTGATTCCGGGCTCGGGATCGTCCGGTTTTCCGGCATTTAGTCTGTGAACGGCAAAGGCCCTGAAGGGACAATCTGACTGATTTTTCAGTATTAATGTTCCACCCTTAATGGGTTCATTTTTTTTGACTTGCAGCCCCGGAAGGCTTTCGCAATCTTTTGCCGTCTTGAGGCCCGCCATGCTATCAATGAGACGATTGCCCCTTTCCCGGGTGCCGTTGATGATATGGTCTGCCAGGTGGGAGATTAAGGGAGAAATGCTGACTTCCTTGTCATCGGTTCTTTCGGGAAAACTCAAGACCATTCTTTTTGTGCCGGCCAGTATGCGCTGCAAGTGAATTTTAGAAAATTCAAGTTCACGTTTAAATGTTGATTTGGGAAGATTATTTTCTTTTTGGAGTTTAAGCGGTATAAAGGGATTGGGTGAAGGCTGTCCCGGCAACAGGCCGTCGTGAGCGCCTAATAGCCAGACTTCGTCAAAAGTCATTCCTCCCGATTCGAGAAAGCCCATAACGGTAATGGGTGATTCTTTAGTCTCTTCCTGAAATACGCTTTGTTTCGTTATTTTTATGAGGTATTTGAGGGCTTCATGCTTATTGATGGGTCCCGTAATATCATCAAGGCCGGCGAGTGTCGAAAGGGCCTCACCAAAGGACTGAAGGGCCACATATTCGCGGCTGCTTAATCTGACGGCTTTGGCCGGCCAGCCCATGTTTTTCAAAAGGGTACTGAAAAATTCACTCCAGGCGCCGGGCAGCATGGAAGAACGTCTTTCCCTGTTCGACTTTAACAGTTGCTCCAGGGCATTCATGAAAAGAGGCGCCCCGCAGTCTGCTGATTTCATGGCATGCCATACCCCCCCGATGGTTAAGCTGAAGCGATTATCTTTTCTTAATTTTGCATCCATAGCTGCCGGCCCTGTCTGCTCTGAGCGGGAAAAAGTAAGGTAAGGAGAAAGAAGAAAAGCGCTTATTTCATCCATATCCCGCTTCCTGTCGTCCATACCGAGCAGGCCGACGGCAAAACGAACGATCGGTTCGTCATAAAGCCGGGAACCGAGAGAAATATTGAAAAGGTCCCTTTTTATCTGCCATGGAAAGATGGAAGAAGGCGCCAGCTCCTCATTAAAGGCCGCTATGATTTTGTCTCTATATCGGCCAAGGTCAGGCACCAGCACCCCTATTTTAAGGCCTTGTCTGTACCTTTTCCTTATCCATCTTGCAGCCGCTCTTGCTTCATCACTTTCATCGCTTAAGCGATAGAGAGAAATATCTTCAATGGTATCAATAATATCAGGGGTATCAGGCTTTTCCAGGGGTTTAATATTCTTTTTCCCTGTTGCCGGCCAAAAGCTGACCTGGCATCCATTCTTTTTGAGAGCAGACAAGAGCTGAGAAAGAAGCGGTGACACTTCATCATAGCCGGCAATGATGATTTTAGGTGGCAGTTCAACTTTTTTCTTATTAAGCAGCGCCATAAGGTGAACCGGCAATTGACCTGCATCAATGAAGCTGAGCTCTTTTAATTTGTTTTCATACCGTGATGACCACCTCTGTAAGGTCCTGGATTCCTCAGTTGCTGAGAATAGGGGATCCTCTGTATCCAGGTTATATTCCGCGGCCAGCCTGTAAGCTTCGTATGCTGTAGCTGCCACTTCGTTACCTGAAAGGAGTTCCCCTTTAATAAGCAGTTTATCCCGGGCAAGGATCTTTTCCCAAAGAACAAGAGAGCGAAGAGGAGATAGAAGGAACTTTTCCTGCGAATGATCGGTCCATAATTCACGAAGCCAGGAAAGAAAGGGCATGATGGCAGGACTTTCCCAGACCTTATGCCCCTTTTCCTTCATACGCAGATCGTAGCGGGTCAGGATGGTACGGGCTAATCGCCTGTTAACCGTTAAACAGGGCGTTCCTGATTCAATTTCATTGAAAGGTATGATCATAAGTGGAATAAAAAGCAATAATAGTTTTAAAGCGGGTTTTTAAACAAAGCCAATTCAATCTTGATATTATATAAATATTTTGTTAAATTACGCAATTCACTTAAAATTCATTATATAAAAGCATGTTTTCAAGAAAATCAATTCACATAAAATCCATGGATTATAATTCCAAGAGTAAAAGAACATTGAAAAAGCTTGTCCTGCAGGCACTTTTTACACTTATTATTCTTTCCCTTATTGCCGGAGCCGGCCTCTTTTACTATCTCACAAAAGACCTTCCCGGTCTTGAAAATATTTCCGCTTACCGGCCTGATATTATTACCAAAGTTTATTCTGCCGATGAGGTGCAAATTGGAGAATTTGCCATCGAAAAAAGGGAAGTCATCCCCATTTCCAAAGTGCCAAAGCTCCTTATTCAGGCCTTTGTTGCCGCTGAAGATGACCGCTTTTTCGAACATGAAGGACTTGATTTTATCAGTATTTTAAGGGCCTTTATTAAAAACGTAAGGGCCGGTCGCGTCGAACAGGGGGGGAGTACCATTACCCAGCAGGTGGCCAAGTCGCTTCTTACCCCGGAAAGGACATATAAAAGAAAGTTTAAGGAAGCGGTGCTGGCATACAGAATAGAGAATAACTTTACCAAAAGCGATATTCTTTATCTTTATCTCAATCAGATCTATCTGGGGCACGGCGCCTATGGCGTGCAAGCTGCGGCTCAAAGCTATTATAACAAGAATGTTGATGAACTTAACCTGGCAGAGATAGCCATGCTGGCCGGCCTTCCTCAGGCTCCGTCCAGATATTCTCCGGCCAGCAACCCCGAGCAGGCAAGAGAAAGACAGCGCTATGTCTTAAACCGTATGGCCGATGAAGGTTACATTAATGTTGTCGAAGCAACGGATGCCATGAATACGCCTGTTGAGGTTTATCCCCTTGAAGACCTTAACCTCAGAGCAGCGCCCTACTTTACGGAACATGTAAGGCGCTACCTTGAACGTAAATATGGTGCCGACTTAATCTACAAGGAAGGCCTGAAAGTTTTCACTACCCTTGACATAAAGATGCAGAAAGCTGCCCAGAAGGCGCTCAAAAAAGGGCTTTTCAATCTCGACAGGAGGCAGGGATACAGGGGGCCTGAAAGACGGATTGCCGACGCCGAGGCGGAAGCCTTCATCGAGGAACTTCAGAAGAAACTGGAAAACCACCCTGTCAAGGAAGGGGAAATTTACAAAGGCATTGTTGTTAAAGTTAATAGCGCTAAAAAGTATGTGGACGTTAAAATCGGGAAGGACGCCGTTGGACGTATCCCGCTTAAGGATATGCAATGGGCAAGATTGCCTGATCATACAGTTGGTTACCTGGAGGGGCGAATTAAGGACCCTGCCGACGCTCTCGCCGCCGGTGATGTTATCGACGTTAAAATAACGGGGGCCGTTGCGAAAGAGGGACACCTCGCCTTTTCCCTTCACCAGGACCCGCTTGTGCAGGGCGCTCTCATGGCCATCGATCCCCAGACAGGCTATGTAAAATCGATGGTTGGCGGATATGATTTTGTTAAGAGTAAATTTAACAGGGCCATCCAGTCGAGAAGACAGCCCGGTTCCTGCTTCAAGCCTATCATCTATTCATCTGCACTCGATAATAACTATACGCCGGCTACAATAATCCACGATTCTCCCATTATCTATCAGGGTGATGAAGATGAGTTCACGTGGAAGCCCAAGAACTACAGTGATAAGTTTTATGGTCCGACTCGCATGAGAATGGCGCTTCAGCGCTCAATGAATGTTGTAACGATTAAGATTGTCCAGTCTCTTGGTCTGGACTACATTATCGAGTATGCCAGGAGAATGGGAATAAAAAGCCATCTTGACAGAGACCTTTCTCTTTCTCTCGGCTCATCGGGACTTTCCCTCCAGGAAATTACCTCGGCTTTCGGAATTTTCCCCGGTGGCGGTATAAGGCGTGAGCCCATCTTTATTACGAAGATTGTTGACCGTGATGGAAATGTGCTGGAGGAAATATCTCCTGACTCCATTATGGCCAGTACTGTCATCGAGTCTCAGATAGTTGAAGAAGAAGAGGCCCAGGGTGAGGAGAAAAAGGAGGAAAAGAGTGAAGATCTACGACTTGTGGAGCTTCCCGATTCTCTGAAAGAGTTGCCCCCGGGTTACACTATCAGTCCCCAGACGGCTTACCTTATGACGAGCCTCATGCAGGGTGTTGTCCAGCACGGTACGGGCTGGAAAGCGAAGGTGCTCAAACGGCCTGTCGGCGGAAAGACAGGAACGACAAATGACCTTTATGATGCCTGGTTTATCGGTTTTACACCTGATCTGGTTGCCGGTACCTGGGTCGGCTTTGATCAGGAAGCGCCGCTCGGTAAAAATGAGACGGGATCCCGGGCGGCATTGCCTGTATTTGTCGATTTTATGAAGGAAGTCTATGAAGGTCAACCGGTAAAGGACTTCCCTATTCCCGATGGGATTGTTTTTGCCAAGATAGACGCAAAAACAGGACTTCTTGCTGCACCTGACCAGACGGAAGACATTGTTTTCGAGGCCTTCAAGGAAGGGACGGCGCCGACTAAAATGGCAAGCCAGGCCGAAGTTGAGACGGGCATTTTCTTGAGAGAAGAGTTTTGATTTTACTTGATTGAAGGTTTATTCGTTTTACTCAGATAAAGTTGGTCAACTAAAATCTCTTTTTCTCTTTCCCCTATAATTTACCCGTGCAGCTTTGTCTTTTATAACTAAATTACCTCTTAAGCGGTTTTTCCCTTATGGATAAAGTAGAAAAAGAAGTCGGCAACAGAGAGTCATCCTTTATTTATTTTTTCCATTCAGCGGCTGCGCTTCTGCGGATAGAAAAACAATACGGAACGCTTCTCGTTCTCCTTCCTGCACTTTGGGCGCTTTTTATCGCGTCCCGGGGTCGGCCCGATCCGGTTCTTCTCCTTATCATCGTCTCCGGCGCATTTCTTATGCGAAGCGCCGGTTGTGCTATTAATGACATTGCCGACAGAAATTTCGATCCCCATGTAGAAAGAACAAAAGAACGTCCCCTTGCTTCAGGTAAGCTCACTTTATCACAGGCTGTTGTCATATTTTGCTTTACCCTGCTTCTGGCTGCCCTGCTCACTTTTTATTTAAATCCTCTGGCAGTCATACTCTGTACGTTCTGTCTCTTTTTTGTCATCCTTTATCCTTTTACCAAGCGATTTATCTCGCTGCCCCAGCTTTTTCTCGGTATTGCCTTTGGATGGGGTTCGGTCATTGTCTGGGCGGCAGTAAAAGAGACTGTCGAGCTGACGGCCGTACTTATTTTTCTCTCTACCGCCACCTGGGCGGTGGCCTATGATACGGTCTATGCCATGATGGATATTGAAGATGACCTTAAGGTTGGCGTAAAGTCGGCGGCCATCCTTTTTGGAAAGTATGTTAAGGAAGTGGTTGCCCTCTTTTTTGCCGTCACCATATTACTTTTTTTATTCGTTGGGCTTGCATCAGGACTCGCTTTTCCATATTATACGTCTGTAATTATTGCCGCCCTCTTCTTTGTGTGGCAGATCAGGGTAACGGGAAAAGGGATGAGCAGAGAGATCGCCTTTAGCGCATTCAAATCGAATGTAACTGCCGGCTTTGTCATACTGACAGGTATCATATTGAACTATGTGGTTTGATTTATGAATAATAAAGTTATTGTAATCGGAGGCGGCCCGGCCGGCCTCCTGACGGCTTATCATCTAAAGCAGTTTGGTCTTTCCTCCCTCATACTGGAAAAGAAGCAGCCGGGCCAGTCATGGCGTGAGATGAAAGACGGCATGGTCATGCTCTCTCCTGCGGTGGCGCAGCATGATCTAACGTCGCTTACCTTTCGAAATCCCATTTGGTCAGCTGTTAAACTTCAGGGCGCCTTTGCTACAAAAGAAGAATTTCTCCAATATCTCGATATTTTTATCAGGGAAAATAAACTTTCTATTAAGAGCAATAGCGCAGTTTCCAAAATAAGCCCTATAGAAGGGGGGTTTTCCGTTCATACAGAAGAGGGTAAAAAATATGAAGCCCCTGTTGTCGTTGTTGCTACAGGGGTTATCAGTAATCCTCATATTCCGAACATACCGGGCGTCAGGGGAAATGACAGGGTAATTCATTCGAGAGAATATGGAAGCTTTGAGGGTTACCGGGGGAGAAGAGTACTTATTGTCGGCGCCGGTAATTCAGGCGCCGAACTCACCGTTGAGCTTTCCGGCATTTGCAAGCTTACGCTGGCAACAAAAAGCAGGCTCAAGTTTTACAGCAGAACAAAAGACCTTAGCCATATCAGGGGCCTGTCGGAGAGCCTGTTAAAGGAACTCATTAGCTTCAAGATCATTGATCTTATGGAAAAGGTAGAGGTAGAAGAGATAAAAGGGGGAACCGTTCTCTTTAGTGACGGCAGAGAAAAAGAGTTTGACAAGATCATTTTTGCGACAGGTTATCGGCCTTATCTTCCCGATTTTGAATCAATTCCTCTCAAAATTTCAAAAAGTGGTTACCCCATAGTGACTTCTACCTGTGAAAGCAAATCAGTAAAGGGAATCTATTTTACGGGTCCTCTTGCTCATACCAACAGGTACTGTTCCTTCATCCACTGTTTTAGACCCATGGTCGAGCCTATGGCGCTCCATATTGCCGAGAGCTTCGGAAATTAGAGGTTTTCTAATTTTTTATACATTATTTTCATAATGGAAAGAAGTATTATGAAAATTATCCCGGCCATAATCCCGACAGGCCTTTTTCATTGACAATTCAACATATTTCATGTTAGTTTTCGGGTTTTTCAATAGAAACTTCCGGAGCTTAATTCCAGCGTGACCTTCCAGGAACTCATCCTCTCCCTTCAAAGATACTGGTCTGAGAAGGGATGTATCATCCAGCAGCCCTATGACATTGAAGTGGGGGCAGGTACTTTTAACCCGGCCACCTTTCTGCGCGTCCTCGGCCCCGAGCCGTGGAAGGTGGCCTATGTGGAGCCTTCGAGAAGACCTACAGACGGCCGCTACGGAGAAAATCCGAACCGGCTTCAGCACTACTACCAGTTCCAGGTAATCATTAAACCGTCACCTCAGAATATTCAGGAACTTTACCTGGAGAGCCTTAAATCTTTCGGCATCGATCCCCTCGATCATGATATCCGTTTTGTGGAAGATGACTGGGAATCACCAACACTTGGCGCCTGGGGCCTTGGCTGGGAGGTCTGGCTCGACGGCATGGAGATAACCCAGTTTACCTACTTTCAGCAGGCCGGTGGGATTGATCTCAGCCCTGTTGCCGTTGAGATCACCTATGGCATAGAGCGAATTGCCATGTACCTTCAGGGGGTAAACTCTGTTTTTGATCTTCAGTGGAATGATGAAGTCAAATATGGCGAAGTTCACCACCAGGGGGAAGTGGAATTTTCAAAGCATAACTTTGAAGATGCCAATGTGGATATGCTGCTTAAACTCTTTTCCATGTATGAAGAGGAGTGCAGGAGCCTGGCCGGAAAAGGGCTTGTTCTTCCCGCTTACGATTACTGCCTCAAATGTTCCCATGCCTTTAATCTTCTCGATGCCCGCGGGGCAATCAGCGTGACCGAAAGAACCGGTTATATCGGCAGGGTAAGAAACCTTGCAAAAATTTGTGCCGAAGGTTATGTGAGAAAACGGGAAGAAATGGGCTATCCGCTTTTAAAGGAGATGCCTTGATGAGTAAGGAGCTTTTTCTTGAAATAGGATGTGAAGAGATTCCGGCAGGTTTTCTTGACCCTGCTCTCTCCCATTTGGAATCAGCCCTAAAAAAAGCCCTTTCTGAGGCCCGTCTTTCCTTTGGTGAACTGTCCACTTCAGGCACACCGAGACGTCTTGTTTTATCTGTCAAAGATGTGGCTCTCAGACAGGAAGATATTACCATTGAAAACCAGGGACCCTCAAAAAAAGTTGCCTACAACGAATCAGGTGAGCCTACAAAAGCTTTAATCGGTTTTGCCAAAGGGCAGGGAATTTCTATTGAAGATATTGAGGTGAGGGAAACGCCTAAAGGTGAGTATGTTTACGCCGTTAAAGAGGAAAAAGGCGTTGATGCAGCAACACTTCTTCCTGACGTGTTGACCGACCTTATCGCTTCCATCCCCTTTAAAAAATCGATGCGCTGGAAAGACCTTGACGTTGCCTTTGCAAGACCCCTTCACTGGATTGTGGCGCTTTTCGACGGGCAGGTTGTTCCCTGTTCATTCGGTGATATTGAAAGCTCAAACAAGAGCCGGGGCCACCGTTTTCTTTCCCCTGAAGAGTTTGTTGTCACTTCCTGTGGCGATTATCTGGATAAGTGTGAAAAGGCCTTTGTTATTGTCGATCCTGAAAAAAGAAAGTCTATTATCAGGAAAGGGATTCTTAACGCTGCTACAGATGCCGGTGGTCGTCTCATCGAAGATGAGGGGCTTGTCCATGAAGTGACCAATCTTGTTGAATACCCCGTTGTCCTGTGCGGGAACTTTGAACTTGAATATTTAAAACTTCCCAGAGAAATTGTTATCGATGCCATGAGAGGGCATCAGCGTTATTTTTCTGTTGAAGATACTGAGGGTAATCTCCGTCCCAACTTCATAACTGTGAGTAATACGAAAGCGAGAGATATGAATGTCGTTCGTGAAGGAAACGAGCGAGTTCTCAGGGCCCGCCTTTCTGATGCTGCTTTTTATTATTATGAAGACCTGAAAACACCCCTTGACGATATGGTGGAAAAACTTGGAAGTGTCGTTTTCCAGGCTAAGCTTGGAACGTCTTATGAGAAGGTTGAGCGCTTTCAGTCCCTTGCCTCCTTCCTGGCAGATGAGCTTGTACCGAAGGTAAAGAATAAGGTCGAAAGAGCTGCCTGGCTTTCAAAAGGGGATCTTGTTTCCGGTGTTGTTTGTGAATTTCCTTCGCTACAGGGTATCATGGGACGTGATTATGCCTTAAAAGCCGGTGAAGATAATGAAGTTGCAGAGGCTATTTTCGAACATTATCTTCCCCGCAGCGCCGACGATATTCTGCCCGCTACCGATACGGGCGCCATTATTTCCATTGCTGATAAACTGGATACAATCTGCGGTTGTTTCGGTGTCGGCCTTATTCCTACAGGCGCATCCGACCCTTATGCTTTAAGAAGACAGACCATTGGAATCATCAATATTATCAGGAAAAGAGAGTACAGGCTTTCTCTGGCTAAACTGATTAGCAGGGCGCTGGAAATATTGCAAGATAAGCTCCTGAAAGCCTCTGATGAAATTAAGGGAGAGATTCTCGAATTCTTCAGGTTAAGGCTGGCGGGGCTGCTCACAGGGGGTGGTTATTCACATGATGTTGTCGATGCTGTACTATCAAGAGGCTTTGATGATATTCTCGATACGGTAGAAATTGTCAAGGCCCTTGCCCATTTGAAGGAATTGCCCGACTTTGAACCATTGGCTGTTGCCTTTAAAAGAGTTGTCAATATTACAAAAGATTTTGAATCCATTGGCGTCGATCCGACTCTATTTGAAGGTGATGCTGAAGAAAAACTTCACAGCGCCTGTCATTCCATTGCCGGTGATGTGATGGATCTTGCTGATAAAGGCAAATATAAGGAAGCTTTATTAAAAGCTTCCCAAATCAGGCCGGTTGTTGATTCTTTTTTTGATGCTATACTTGTAATGGTAGATGATGTGAACGTTAAAAATAACAGGTTATCCCTCTTGAAAGAGGTTTCCGGGCTCTTCATGAGGTTTGCAGATTTTTCTAAAATTGTTACTGAAAACAAGTAAGTACGTAATTTGATTCGAGAAAGAGGAGGATGTTAATGGCACAAAAGTATGTCTACTTCTTCGGGGACGGTAAGGCGGAAGGCACGGCTACAATGAAAAATCTATTGGGGGGTAAGGGGGCGAATCTTGCTGAAATGACCAATATCGGTATTCCTGTTCCGGCCGGATTTACGATCAGTACGGAAGTTTGTACCCATTACTATGAAAAGGGAAAAAAATATCCCCATGGGTTAAAAGCAGAAATTGAAGAAAATCTGAAAAAGACGGAAGCTGTTATGGGGGCCGTTTTCGGTGATAAAGATAATCCTCTTCTCGTTTCCGTCAGATCAGGAGCAAGGGTATCCATGCCGGGTATGATGGATACGGTTCTTAATCTGGGTCTTAATGACGTTACGGTCCAGGGGCTTATAAAGCAGTCCAAAAATGAACGCTTCGGTTACGATTCCTATCGTCGTTTCATCCAGATGTACAGCAATGTTGTCATGGGGATGAGTGGCGAAATTCTCGAAGAAATCCTGGAAGAGAAAAAACAGGAAAAAGGTGTAGAGAAAGATACAGATCTCACAGCCGATGATCTTAAGGACCTGGTTGTACGTTTTAAGGAAAAGGTTAAGGAAGAGACGGGCAAGGCCTTTCCTGAAGAACCCGAGGAGCAACTCTGGGGAGGAATCAGCGCTGTTTTTGATTCATGGGATGTTCCAAGGGCCGTTACCTACAGAAAACTTAATAATATTGCCGATCACTGGGGTACGGCTGTCAATATCTGTTCTATGGTCTATGGCAACATGGGTGACGATTGTGCGACAGGTGTTGCCTTTACGAGAGACCCATCAACGGGCGAAAGATTCTTTTTCGGAGAATTCCTCGTTAATGCACAGGGAGAGGACGTTGTGGCCGGAATTAGAACGCCTCAGCCCATTAATGAAGCGGGCAGCAAGCATAGCGATCTTCCCACCATGGAAAAAGTCATGCCCCGGCCCTACAAAGAACTTGTTAATGTTTATGAGAAACTGGAGAAACATTACAGGGATATGCAGGACATCGAGTTTACCGTTCAAAAAGGCAAACTCTGGATGTTGCAGACGAGAAACGGCAAGAGAACGGCAGCGGCAGCGGTAAAGATTGCCGTCGATATGGTGAATGAAGGAATGATCAGCCAGGAAGAAGCAATTATGAGAGTAGAACCGTCACAGCTGGACCAGCTGCTTCACCCCATGCTTGATCCTGATGCCAGTAAGAATGTTCTTACCAGCGCTCTTCCTGCTTCTCCGGGCGCCGCCTATGGAGAGGTTGTCTTCTCAGCCGATGACGCTGAGGCTGCCGCCAAGCTGGGCCTTAAGGTTATTCTCGTCAGGCAGGAGACGTCACCTGAAGATATCCATGGCATGCATGCGGCCCAGGGAATACTGACAGCAACCGGTGGTATGACCTCTCATGCTGCTGTTGTTGCAAGAGGGATGGGGCGCTGCTGTGTTGCAGGAGCCGGAGAAATCAGGATTGACTATAAGATGGAGCAGTTTATTGTAGGGCGTACGGTTGTCAAAAAAGGTGACATCATTACGCTTGATGGTAGTACAGGAGAGGTAATGCTTGATGAAGTACCGACCATAGATCCCGAACTTTCCGGAGATTTTGAAATACTTATGGGCTGGGTCGATAAGGTCAGGCGTCTCAGGGTGAGAACGAACGCCGACACACCGGCTGATGCCAAACAGGCAAGGGACTTTGGCGCAGAGGGTATCGGGCTTTGCCGCACGGAACATATGTTCTTCGAAGCCGACAGGATTATGGCTGTAAGGGAGATGATCCTCTCCGATACGGTTGAAGACAGAAAGAAATTCCTCGATAGAATCGAGCCTATGCAAAAAGCGGATTTTAAAGGCATTTTCAGGGAAATGAAGGGCCTTCCCGTAACAATCAGGCTGCTTGATCCGCCTCTTCATGAGTTCCTGCCGCAGACAAAACGGGACCTCCAGGAGATTGCCGTTGATATGGGCGTTTCCGTCGATGACCTTAAGCATAAGACGGAAAGCCTTAAAGAGATGAACCCCATGCTCGGTCACAGGGGATGCAGGCTTGGTGTTACCTTCCCTGAAATATATGAAATGCAGGTAAAAGCTATTATTGAGGCTGCCTGTGAACTGGTAAAGGAAGAGGGTTTCAGCATTGTTCCTGAAATAATGATACCTCTGGTAGGTCATGTAAAGGAACTTGCCTATATCAGGAAGAAAGTCGTTCAGATAGCTAATGAAGTGATCAATGATAATGGCTGTAAACTGGACTATCTTATCGGTACTATGATAGAGCTTCCCCGTGCGGCGCTTACTGCCGATGAGATAGCAAAAGAAGCGCAATTTTTCTCCTTTGGAACAAATGACCTTACCCAGACGACACTGGGGCTAAGCCGTGATGACTCAGGTCACTTCCTTCCCTATTACGTTGAAAAGGGGATTTATTCAAATGATCCTTTCGTCGCCCTTGATCAGACAGGTGTCGGTCAGCTCGTACAGATGGGTATAGAAAAGGGTAAAAGTGTAAGAGCCGATATCAAGCTCGGAATTTGCGGTGAACATGGCGGTGAGCCATCATCTGTCGAGTTTTGCCACAATTCAGGCCTTGATTATGTGAGTTGCTCTCCCTACAGGGTGCCCATTGCCCGACTGGCGGCGGCACAGGCGGTGTTGAAGGAAAAAGACTAAGATTGAAAAATATGAGATGAATTAAAAGCCCGGTCGATGTGAATCTGCCGGGCTTTTAATTTTGATAAGCTAAGCTTGACAGTGTACGAAATTTGTCGTACAATCATAGGTAGTGCTAATGGCTTTTAAGAAAGCGAAACAACAGGTTATTCATTGCTTGCAAAATGGTAATGTGAGTCATGAGACGCGTGGAAATATTGATGTAAAAAATCTTTTAGCTACCGGTGCAGTTACAATTGATGAAGTGATAAGTATTATTCTTCGCGCTAAAGGAGGGGACTACAGTTGCAGCCCTCACCATTTTGACAGCAATGTTCCGATGCATTTGATCAAGACTGTAAACAGCGGTAAGACCTGGTATATAAAGTGGTACATTCTTGACCCTGATGCAGTTTTTATTAGTGTCCACAACTGAGGAGAAGGATTATGAAAATTATAAAAGTTGGTGACAGAGGTAGGGCGGCTTGTGATAAATGTGCTGCATTTGTA
>JAOUBX010000017.1 GCA_029860075.1 Deltaproteobacteria bacterium
ATGAAAAAAAAATGATTCAATAAATTACATGGAAAAACACAATTAAATCATTCCACATTCCACCCTATTTTCGTGAGACATGTTGCAATCAATGTTTTTTTATGCTATACAATTATAACAAACTTAAGATTGATAACAGGGAGCAAGCTAACTTGAGAAAATTTCACATTATTAATATTTCTATTCTTTATATCCTTATTTTATTATTATCCACTTCCTGTGGCAACGAAGGTGGAGGCGTAAACCAGACTCCAGAAACAATCGATATTGCCGGTGCAGTCCAAAAAGGGCCTTATGTCGTCGGTTCTTCAATATATATTAATGAACTTACCAATGATGGCCAATCTACAGGAAGTACTTTCCTGATACATACCCTCGACAATCTGGGTAATTTTAATTTCCAGAGTAAAAAAACGGGTCCTGTTCAAATTGAAGCAACAGGCCGTCATCTCAATGAACTGACAGGTAACCTTTCGGGAGGAACACTAACACTAAGAGCCATATATGAAGTTAGCCAAAACAACAAACAAAAAGCCTTTGTCAATATTATGACTCATTTGATAAGTGGAAGAGTATTATATCTCATGTCAAATGATGGATTAGAGGTGACAGAAGCCATCGGGACAGCAGAGTCAGAACTGCTTTCAGTATTAAATACACTTCTGCCATCAGCAGGCATTACCCGTTTTACTGACCTCAACATCCTGGAAAACGCTGACACAAATAGTGGAAATGCCTACCTGCTTGCCTTGTCTTCCATCGTTTATAAGGATGCGGCCAATCGTTTCTTATCAAATCGTGACTCATCAAATGGAAGCTCTCTCGATTCCGAACTTACATTTCTGCTTAATACATTTTCCAGCGATTTTTCCACCGATGGTACAATTGAGAACCAATCACTGATTGACGGTTTGCTCCTTGCCGAGGGACAGATTAACCCTGATGAGATCAGAGACAACCTGGAGCGGTGGTCCCTCAATGTCTCAGGCAGTATCATGGAGGTTCCCGATATGAACCTCTTCATCGATACCGACGATGATGGTACAGTGAACTGGCTTGATGATGACGACGATAATGATGGAACTTTGGATGAAAATGACAACACTCCTTATGGAGATTTTCCGAACACTGCTCCCATTGCCAATGCCGGCCCTGATCAGAATGTATCGTTAGGCACAGTAGTTACCCTGGATGGAAGCGGGAGCAATGATGACGATGGCAATAATCTAAGCTATCGCTGGGTAATCATTTCTTCACCGGAAGGAAGCACAGCCACACTGGATGATTCATCGCTATCAAACCCAATCTTTACAGCAGATATCACTGGTGATTATGTCATCGAACTGGATGTTTTTGATGGACAGGAATGGAGCACAAAAGATTCTGTCACCATAACTGCCAATTCCCTGGTAACCATATTGGCTAACCCTATCAGTTATACTTTTCAAAATAGGAGTACTGTGGCATTAACTGTATCTTATACCTATTTTACAATTTCCTTGATTAACGACAGTGGAGAACCAGTAAATAACACAGATATTATAATTGATTCAGCTCTGTCTCGGGACCAGCAAAATATCATTCAGCTATATGACAACAATACACCGGTCAACGCTCCATTACATGTGGCTACTGATGAGAGCGGAAACTACCATCTCCGTGTGGATTTCCTATATGGTGGAGGACTTAATTATTCGGGTGATATATCTATAACTTCAACCAATGCAGAAACAGCTTTAATCTCTTTTTCCGTTTCAGCAAATTTACATTAAGTAAATACAATTCTTTAGAATAGAAGGGCAGCAAAAGGCTGCCCTTTTTTATTTATATATAATATCACCAGCCTTAGTATTTTCACTGCATCAGGTTTACAATTAAATCCTTTTCTGTTAAGATAGCCCACTTTATTTTAGATTAATCGGAGGAAAAAAATGGCCAACGAGAGCTATATTCAAAACCTGATTGCCGGGAGAATCGGCGGCAATATGTTTGGTAAAGACACCAAGATTTACAAGTTTGAAAAAATAAAGAGAGCAAAGGCTGCGGCCAAAGAGGCCCATCCCGGTGTGGAACTCATTGATATGGGCGTCGGTGAGCCTGATGAAATGGCCTTTCCCGGTGTGGTAAAGATGCTTCAACTGGAAGCTGAAAAACCTGAAAACAGGGGCTATGCCGATAACGGTATTGATGAGCTTAAGAAAGCGGCCACCCTATATATGGATAAGGTCTTCGGCGTCAAGGGGCTCGATGCGAAAAGGGAAGTTGTCCACTCCATCGGATCAAAGCCTGCTCTTGCCATGATGGCTTCAGCCTTTATAAATCCCGGCGATGTTATGCTTATGACGGCACCGGGCTATCCTGTAACAGCCACTCATACATCCTGGTATGGCGGTGAAGTTCACAACCTTCCCTTGCTTGAAGAAAATGGTTTTCTCCCTGACCTCAAGGGAATTCCCGCAGATATTGCGAAAAAAGCAAAACTCCTTTACCTCAACTATCCCAACAATCCCACAGGGGCTCAGGCAACAAAGGAATTTTATGAAGAAGCCATTGCCTGGGCAAAGGAAAACAGTGTCGTCATTATCCAGGATGCCGCTTACGGGGCCCTTGTTTATGAAAAGAATGAGCCTCTTTCCATTCTCTCTATTGAGGGTGCAAAAGAGGTTGCCGTAGAGATTCACTCCTTCTCAAAGGCCTATAACATGACCGGCTGGAGACTCGCCTTTGTTTGCGGAAATCCCCTGGTCGTAAGCGCTTTTGCCAACGTGAAGGACAATTACGATTCGGGACAGTTTATCCCTATTCAGAAAGCCGGTATTTACTGCCTTGAACATCCGGAAATTACCGAGGCTATTGCGGCAAAGTATGAAAGAAGGCTCAAAATGCTTGTAGATGCCCTCAATTCCGTCGGCTTCAAGGCATCCATGCCGGGGGGAACCTTTTACCTTTACGTCAAGGCCCCTAAAGGTGTCAAAGGCGGTCCCCGCTTTGACTCAGGGGAAGATTTTTCACAATACCTTATCAAGGAAAAGCTTATTTCCACCGTTCCATGGGATGATGCAGGAAACTTTGTCCGCTTTGCTGCCTGTTTTATTGCAGAAGGCGCAGAAGAGGAAAAGCGGGTCATTGAGGAAATAAAGAAGAGACTTTCCGACGTAAATTTTGAGTTCTAGAGAGTGCCGGGGAATAAATATTATTCCCTTGCATATAAACAGGCAGCACGATAGAGTTAAAAGTTCTTTTACATAAAACTAACAAGCTGACAACCGGTAATTTATTATTTGCAGCATAAAGCGCTGTTTTTCAATGTGAAGAGTGATCATCTTTGGCAGTTGCCCTTATCTCTTTATTACTTTTTGTTGGTTAGAAAACTTTACTAAAAAACAGATAAGGAGGATAAATATGGCAATTTCAGAAGGAAGCAAGGTTTCCATAGAGTATACTCTCAAACTCGATGATGACAGCGTTGTTGATACCAATGTGGGGGGAGAACCTCTTGTTTATGTTCAGGGCAGCAATCATATTATTCCGGGACTTGAAAAGGAGCTTGAAGGTCTCAATGTCGGTGATGAAAAGAATGTAAAGGTATCACCGGAAGAGGGTTATGGTCCTCTTAACGACTCGGCTTTTGTTGAGGTCACCAAAGAGGAAATACCGGAAGAGGCAAGAGTTGAAGGCGCCCAGCTTCAGGCTGAAAATCCCCAGGGAGAGATGGTTTATCCCATTGTAAAAGAGCTTAAGGATGAAACGGTCATTCTTGACTTTAATCATCCGCTGGCAGGGAAGGAACTTAACTTCCACGTCAAGATTCTCCATATTGAAAGCCAGTCTTCCATTATCGTATAAGAGATATTTTTCCCATAGATATCCCAATTTATAATTGAGCCCGCCACTGTTGTTAACAGGGCGGGCTTTTTATTTCGCTCTATATCCTGTTGTTGCATAGAGATATATGTGGTAAAGTTCTTCGTTTATACTGCTTATCCAGGAGCCTGTTCTGCGGTTCAAAAAATAAGCTAAAACGCTAAAGGAGATTTTTTCTGTCATGTCAAAGAAAATCGTCGTCATCGGTGGCGGCATATCCGGCCTTTCTGCCTCATACAGCCTCATGAAGGCAGGCATGGATGTCACCTGTCTTGAAAAAAACACCCGTTGTGGCGGGGCCATAAAAACGGGGCAGGAGGAGGGATACCTCTTTGAATGCGGTCCCAATTCGACGATGAATTCCAACGACGAAATAGATTCTCTTTGCAGGGAGCTGGGCCTTGAGGAAGAGAGGGTATTCGGCAGTGAAATATCGAAAAAACGCTACGTCATGAAAGGAGGCAGGCTCATTCATCTCCCCATGGGGCTTGCCGACTTCCTGGGAACACCTCTCTGGAGTTTTGGCGGAAAAATGAGGCTTCTAAAAGAGCCTTTTGCAGGTAAAAGTATTGATGCCGAGGAGAGTGTGGCCTCTTTTGTGGCCAGGAGGATTGGAAAAGAGATGCTCGATTACGCTTTGGATCCTTTTGTTTCAGGTGTCTATGCCGGGGATCCGGGAAAGCTGGAACTAAGAAGCACCTTTCCCAAAATGAATGATCTTGAGTCGGAATATGGCAGCCTTATCCTTGGGGCGATCAAAAAGGGCCTTAAGGGTGGGAAAAAGAGCAGCCGCAGGAAAGGCATATTCTCATTCAAAAGCGGCATGTCGGCCCTTCCTGAGGCTATAGTGAAAGCCCTTGGCGAACGGTTTCAGGGAGGCGTCAGCGTGGAAGCCATTGAAAAAAAGGATGATTCCTACCTTGTAAAAACCGGCGAAGGCAAGCTTATCGAAGCGAATCAGGTGGTTCTCTCTTCACCGGCCTACGTCAATGCAGAAATTCTTTCAGCCCTTATTCCTGATGCAGCTCAGGAACTTGCCCAAATAGACTATGCGCCCATTGCCGTCGTCTATTTAGGTTTTGAAAGAGAAAAGATATCTCACCCGCTCGACGGTTTTGGTTGCCTCATCCCGAGCAAGGAGAACAAAAAGCTGCTGGGCTCTCTCTGGAGTTCCTCCCTTTTTCCCGGAAGGGCGCCGGAAGGTATGGCTTCACTTACCTGCTTTATGGGGGGAGCAAAAAACAGGTCTCTTCTGGACAAAAAGGATGATGAAATACGGGAAGATGTGCTTACCGATTTAAAACCCATGCTCCACATATCAGGCAATCCCTCTTTTTCAAAAATTATTAGGCATAAAAAAGCGATTCCCCAATACAACATTGGTCACGGAAAAAGGCTTGAGCGAATAGAAAATGCCCTCTGCGACTTTAAAGGTCTCCACCTGCTCGGAAATTACCTCAAAGGGGTTTCCGTAGCCGACTGCGTTATGAACGGGGTAAATCTCGCTAAAAAAATTACCCCGCAAGCCTGCCCGGCTTAGGGCTTTAAAAAATTGACATTATCTGAAATTCGCAGCAGGATTATTTCAAGACACAGCGCCTCTATCGACCAGTTGACCATAGAGACCGGCAGTATCAAAACCTTCTATCTCCATGCAGGGAAGGGCAAAGCGGTCATATTTCTTCATGGCGCAGGTGGAGGTGGGCTCGTCTGGCTTCCCCTTTTGGGGGCAATGGCAAAGGAATTCGAAGTTTTCATTCCCGACATGCCGGGCTACGGGGAGTCAGACAAACCGAAGGCGGCCTATGACAAAGTTTTCTTTTCCAGGTGGCTTCTCGATTTCGTTGACGCTGCAGGGATCGAATCGGCTTCTATTGCAGCAAACTCCATGGGAGGGGCCGTTGCAATGCAGTTCGCCCTGGACCACCCTAACAGGGTAGAAAAGCTTGTTCTTGCAGGAAGCTGCGGGTTCGGCCTGGAAGGTATGTCGAAAAAAGCTTTTTTCAGCATGATGTTGAGCAATATCTTCCCTTCGGCAAAGACGGTAAAAGGACTTCTTCATTACCTTATTTTCAATAAGAACCTTATGCCCGGCGTGGATCAGAGAGCTTACTTCCTTGAAGTGATAAGATCACCGGGAGGAAAGCGTGCCTTCAACATGGGAAAGGGAAAGGCGGCAGGACCTTTTTCCGACGAAAGCCTTAAAAAGATCAGACAACCGGCGCTCCTCATATGGGGAAGTCATGACAGAATTATCCCTCCGGGCAATGCAGAGAAAAAAGGACCTCTTTTGCCTGATTCAAGGCTCGAAACGATTGAAAGGACGGGGCACGTTCCCTTCATTGAAAAACCGGAAGAATTTTTAAAGCTGCTAATCCCTTTCCTTGGGAAAAGCGCTATCATTGATTCTCAAAATTAATTGACTATAATCCTTCCCTGTCTTATGATCGCCCAATGTTGGAAAGTAAAACAAAAAGATTTGAAACCTTACTCTTGCCAATAGCTGTATTTGCCGTCCTTTTTGCCTTAACACTGATCAAGCTCATCGATATGGACCTCTGGTTTCACATGAAATCGGGAGAGGTGATCCTGGATACAGGGCACTTCCTCTATGAGGATATTTTTACCTTTACCGCTCAGGGAAGACCCTGGCTCTACCATGAGTGGCTCTTCGGCATTATTGCTTTCAAGGTTTACTCACTCTTTGGACCAAGCGGTCTTGTACTGGGGAAATCGCTCCTCCTGACCCTTGCTTTCCTCTTCATTTATAAAGATTCAAGGCTTCGAGGGACAAATCCGTGGCTGGCCCTTCTCCTGCTTCTGCTTGCCGTCTTTGCTGCCAGGTTCAGGTTTACGGCAAGGCCCCAAATTTTCATGTTTCTCCTGACGCCCCTCTTTATTTACATTATCGATCTTTACTGTGTTAAGCAAAAAAACTATCTCTGGCTCCTTCCTCTTTTGGAACTCTTATGGGTCAATGTGCATGGAAGCTTCATTATCGGTCCCGCCATTATTGCCATTTACGCTCTTGACGTCATAATTTCAGGCAACAAAAACAAGGGAAAAGGGCTGGGCATTTTTTTTCTCTTAACTTCCGCTGTCTGTCTCATCAACCCCTACGGCTTCAAGCTTATTCTTTTCACCTTGGGCTTCGGCAAAGAATCGGTTCTTTCCTCCATCACAGAATGGCGCCCAACAAGAATTCATCACTTTTACAGCGCCTTCGGACTGCTCTTTACCTGCGGAATTCTTTCTTTCATTTTAAGAGGCCGAAATATAAGGGCGGCAGACATACTGCTCTTTCTCTTTTTCGCCTGTTTGTCTATAAAAGCGATCCGTTTTACAGCGCTTTTCTCCCTGGCAGTCACCCCCGTCATAGCCTCTAACCTGGAAAGTTTTTTTTCAAACACCCGCCGCATAAAAGAGCTAAAAATACCGGTCAAGGCAACACTCTTATTATTAGCACTTACCTTATTCATTTCTCTCGGTTATCGTGAAATATCCAGAGAAAGAATGTTTTCCTTCGGCATAGGCCGGGAAGCGGCTTACTCGGAAAAAGGAATGGAATTTTTAAGGAAGCACCCCATAGAAGGGAATATGTATAATACCTATCACCTGGGGGGATTCCTCATCTGGAGTCTTTACCCTGAAAAAAAAGTCTTCCTCGACGGAAGAGCGGAAATATATGACCACAAATTTGTCGAAGATTTTACAGCAAAGGCCTCTCCCCGCAAGTGGTTTGAAGCAGTCAGAAAGTATAATATAAATTATGCCGTCATCACTTATTCCGGTAAGGGTCTCGACATTATAGGAGAATGGATTAGCGAAAGCCCGGGCTGGATACTTGTCTATTGGGACCATGCCGTCAGGGTCTATGTAAAAAACAGCCCCCCAAACGGAGCGCTCATTGAACGTTTCGGTCACAGGGTTTCAATAAATCCCTGGACTATTGATAACAGTTTTATGATGGATGCCTTAAGTCGCGGCCAGGGAGAGCAGCTGATGAGAGAACTTAAAGGGGACCTGGAATCCAATGCAGGCAATGTAAAGGCCTCCCACTGGCTCGGTATGATCTATTATGAACTGGGTAAAAAGGATGAGGCCGTCATGGTGTGGGAAGCGACGGGGAAGCTTTCACCCAATGCTGATATATTCAGTAATATAGGCAATGTTTTTCTTGAAAAAAGAGACTATAATAAAGCAGCCCTTTATTATAAAAAGGCAGTAAATACAAAAAAAGACTACGCTATCGCTTATTACAACCTGGGCCTCTGTTTTGACGCTATGGGACAAAAAGAAGAAGCAAGGCAAAGTTACAGGACTTTTATCAAATATGCCGGTTCACAATACGATGATATCGTAAGAGACCTGAAAAAGAGATTAAAGTAAAACAATGGAAATGCTCAACATTAAGAACCTCAAAACCTGGTTTCCCGTAAAGTCCGGTTTTTTACGCAAAAAAGCCAGCTTCGTCAGGGCCGTCGACGGTGTGGACATTGCTATTAAAGAAGGTGAAACGCTGGGCCTTGTCGGTGAATCAGGCTGCGGCAAGTCGACGCTGGGAAAAAGCATCCTCCGCCTTGTTGAACCGACGGAAGGGAGTGTTATTTTCAAAGGAGAAGACATGCTTTCTCTTTCCGAAAAAGAACTTCGCCAAAAGAGAAAAGAGATGCAGATCATCTTTCAGGATCCCTTCTCATCGCTTAACCCAAGAATGAGAGTAAGGGAGATCATAGAGGAGCCCCTTAAAATTCATAACCTTGGAGGAGGAAAAAGAAAAGAGAGAATCGAGGAACTTCTCCATTCCGTCGGGCTCACCAAAGAGGTTCTCGGCCGTTTTCCCCATGAATTCAGCGGAGGTCAGCGTCAGCGTATCGGAATAGCCAGGGCGCTGGCCGTTGAACCCCGCTTTATCGTTGCCGACGAACCCATATCGGCGCTGGACGTATCAATTCAGGCCCAGATCATCAACCTGCTAAAAGACCTGCAGGAAGAGCTCAACCTTACCTATCTTTTCATCGCCCATGATCTGAGGGTTGTCGAATACATCAGCGACAGGGTGGCTGTCATGTATCTTGGTAAGATTGTTGAAACCAGTGACAGCGAGTCTCTCTACAAGGCTCCCCTTCACCCCTATACAAAAGCGCTTCTTTCCGCCGTTCCCGAGCCCGATCCGGGCAGATCAAAAAAAAGAACCCTTTTGAAGGGCGATATTCCAAGCCCCATCGCCCCCCCTGCAGGATGTTCATTTAATACGCGCTGCCCCATTGCCGAAGAGCGATGCCGCCGTGAAGAGCCGCAATTAAGGGAAATAGAGAGGGGTCACAAAACAGCCTGCCATCTGGTATAATTTTTTGTACCTGAATTAAGTTGATTATCAAAGGTTCTTTTTGTAGAATAACTTTATAAATAAAGCAATTTTGAGCACGCAAGGCTCATTTAATAATTTAATGGAGGAATCTCATGAGTAACGCCTGGGACGATATGAAAAGGGCTAAAGAAGACCAGTATTTTATGAAGAAGGACAAGGAACTTCTCGATAAGAAGCACCATGAAATTGAAATTGAAGAGTTTAAAAAACATTTCAAAAACCACTGTCCCAAATGTGGTGAAAAGCTGGTTGAAGTAGAGTTTCATGAAGTAAACATCGACAAATGCCCTTCATGCAAGGGAATATGGCTCGACGACGGTGAGCTGGATGCCCTTACCAGTTCAGAGAGTGCCAAAAGCTGGTTCGATAAGTTCTGGGGATCAAGGTAGAACTGTTTCTGCCTCAGTCCTCATTTTTATACCTTTAAGAAAACAAAAGACTCAAGCAATGAGTGAATTCATGCTTGAGTCTTTTTCTATGAAATCAAGAATAATCTTCTTAATTTCCCCAATATCGTCAATAACCTGGATAAGCTTGTAATCATCCTCCCTGATGAGGCCTGATTCAATCATTTCTTCTCTTATCCACTTTAAAAGGCCTTCCCAGTATTCCCTGCCTGCAAGAATGATAGGAAAGGGTTTGATCTTCATTGTCTGGATGAGCGTCAAGGCCTCAAAACACTCATCCATGGTACCGAAGCCACCGGGAAAAATAACGAAGGCCTGGGCATATTTAACAAGCATCACCTTCCGGATGAAGAAGTACTTCATGGTAATAATGTCGGTCGTATATTTATTCGGTCTTTGTTCGAAGGGAAGTTCTATATTGATTCCGATAGATTGTCCGCCCTTTCCGTAGGCCCCCCGGTTGGCTGCTTCCATGATTCCCGGCCCGCCTCCTGTAATGACGGCAATATCATTCTCCGCCATAAGCGCGCCTAGTTCCTGCGCCCTTTCGTAGTATGGCTCCCCCTCTTTTGCACGTGACGATCCAAAAATGGAAATGGCCGGCCCTATTTCGGCAAGTTTTTCAAATCCCTCCACAAATTCAGAAATGATCTTGAATATTCGCCACGTATCTCCCACCTTGAATTCATCGATGAGAAACTGGGCTTCTCTAAGCTCCCTGTCGGTAAGATCGATCTTGCGCCTGTGATTATTATTCATGGTAAGACCTTTCCATTATATGTATTTAGTATCCATCCAGAAACTGTAATAAATTAAACTTTGTTTTCAATTCGGAAAGGAGGGATTTTTTGCAAGGTCAAGGAAATTGAGGGTTTCGCCGAGTTGTACTACTGTACATCGCACAAGCAAAACCGAAGATTGACGCAGAGATTGCAAAAAAGCACCCTTGACCGATGAAAACTATTTATACTTTCATTATTATTCAGTGATGTTCCGTTAGAAATTTGCATCAACTGTTTTTGCTTAGAATAACGAAGAAGAATTGTCATTTCGACTCGGAGATCTCTGAAAGGCACGAGGAGAGATCTTAAGGCCTTTTCCTTTCACCCCGGGGGCACTTGTCACTTTGTTCAGGCGTACTCGAAATGACAGGTCAGTGCAATTTCCTAAGTGGACATTGCTGATTATTATTGAACTTTGATTATACATCGTTAAGGGATATTTTAAAAGTTTATGTTATTATTATGATAATTCCGGTATAAAGGTACACTCAATGATGGCAATGGGAACTTCTAACAAATCAGACAATAATAAGGGCAGGGTCTGGCTCTCCAAAGCGGATGAGGGCTTTGAGACTCCGGTAAAAAAACTTCTTCAAAGCTCTCATCTTGAAAGCGCTCTTAAAAAACAGAAGAAAATCCTCATCAAGCCAAACCTGGTCAATACATCAAAACCACCCGTTACAACTCCCGTTCAACTCGTTGGAGCCATCGTCGATTGCCTAAGGTCTCTTGCTCCTCATGCGGAAATTCTCGTCGGTGATGGTACGGGATCGCTCGACTACGATACGGACCATGTTTTTAAAGAACTCGGTTATAGGGGCATGGCCATAGAAAAGGATGTGAGACTCGTTGACCTCAACCTCGAACCTGCCGTAAGGCTTGAAAAAAGGGAACTGAAAAGATGGCCTCAAATGCATATCCCGCAGATCGTCATGGAGAGCTATCTCATCTCCGTACCCGTCCTTAAGGCCCATACTCTGGCCGGAGTGACGCTTACCATGAAGAATATGGTCGGCATCTGTCCCCCGTCGCACTATTGTCAGGGAGGACACTGGAAAAAATCATCTTTTCATCACGGGATAGACGAAGCCCTTGCCGACCTCAACCGCTACAGGCATGCCGATTTCAGTATCATCGACGCTACCATAGGCATGAGCGAATCTCACCTTTGGGGCCATACCTGTGATCCGCCGCCGGGCCTGCTCATCGCCGGTTATGATCCCCTGGCCGTCGATGCCTTCGGCTGTAAAACCCTTAATATTGACTGGAGACATGTAGGGCATATTGCAATGGTGAATGGGGAACTGGGTATTGCTGAACCCTTGCAGGTTTTGGAAGTATAACCTATAACCCGTTGTCAATAAAGACGACGGGAGGAGAAAAAAATACCCGGCTTTTTTTGATTTAGCGCTTTGAAAGGCGCTCATGTTAAGCTAAGGCTGCATGGCAGCAGAACGGCTTTGGGCATTAACAGCCGCAGAAGAAGAAAACAAGGGTTAAAGAGCTTAAACGCTTTGAATGAGAAGAAAAGCAGGAGCCATTGGTCTCTTAAAAATGAATAGGAGTTTCTTTAAAAAAACTCCTCATCAGAAGCATTTGCTTTGACATTTCTTCATTATTTTTATATACATTAAAGCTTAATCAACTTTATATTCCAATAACTTCTAAGCTCTCTATCAAAGTTCAGCATAATGTCTTTTTTCAAACAATTATATAAATTATGGATGAAATTTGCCCATGTCCTTGGCTGGATAAATACAAGGATTATCCTGACCCTTGTTTATTTTTTAATCATCTCACCTTTGGCTTTGGTTTTTAAGCTTATAGGGAAAGATCCAATGGAGAGAAAAATCGGCCAAAGCGATAGCTACTGGAAAAAAAGAGAAGCCGGGGAATTTAAAAAAGAGGATTACAGGAGACAGTTTTGAAGGGCAATATTCTCGGCATATCAGCCTTTTATCATGACTCGGCCGCCTGCCTGCTAAAAGAGGGTGAAATAATTGCCGCAGCTCAGGAAGAGCGCTTTACACGAAAAAAACATGATCAGGACTTTCCCTTAAAAGCCATCGAATACTGCCTGAAGGAAGGTAATGTTGATATTTCGGACATTAGCCTCGTCGCATTTTACGATAAACCTTTCATAAAAATTGAGAGAATACTGGAAACGTACCTTTCTGTTGCGCCCAAAGGCTGGAGGTCATTCATTAAAGCCATGCCGGGCCTTCTAAAACAAAAAATATGGGTTCCCCAGGAAATTCATAAAAAGCTCGGCTACAGTGGTGAAATCATTTTTTGCGAGCATCACGAATCGCATGCTGCATCGGCATTTTTCCCCTCCCCTTTTCAGGAAGCGGCAATCCTGACAATGGATGGCGTCGGGGAATGGACAACGACAAGCATCGGCACAGGCCGGGGGAATAAGCTTGATATCAAGCATGAAATCAACTTTCCTCATTCTCTGGGGCTTCTTTACTCGGCCTTTACCTATTATCTGGGATTCAAGGTCAATAGCGGGGAATATAAGGTAATGGGACTGGCGCCTTACGGCAAGCCCAAATACAAAGACCTCATCTTCAAGGAACTGATCGACCTCAAGGAGGACGGTTCCTTCAAACTGAACATGAAGTATTTCGGCTATCTGGATTCACTAAGAATGACAAATTCCGGCTTTGGCCGGCTCTTTGGCGCTCCTGCCAGAAAGCCCGAAACAAAACTTACCCAAAGAGAAATGGATATTGCAAGGTCCCTTCAGGACGTGACGGAAGAGATTATGCTTAAACTGGCCCGTCATGCCCATAAGGTAACAGGCATGAAAAATCTCTGCCTCGCCGGAGGTGTTGCGCTAAATTGTGTGGGAAATGGAAAGGTATTAAGGGAAGGTCCTTTTGAAAATATATGGATACAGCCGGCGGCGGGCGATGCAGGCGGCGCCCTTGGTGCTGCGCTTTTCGGGTGGCACAGATATATGGATAAGGAAAGGAAGGCTGACGGAAAAAAGGATTCCATGAAAGGCTCCTATCTCGGACCTTCCTTTACTGATGATGAAGTGGAAGCCTTCCTGACAAAGACAGGCGCACCCTATGAAAAGCTTGATTCATCAACGCTGGTGCAGAAAACGGCAAAGCTCCTTTCTGAAGGAAAAACTATCGGCTGGTTTCAGGGCCGCATGGAATTTGGGCCAAGAGCCCTTGGCGGCAGAAGCATCATTGGTGATGCAAGAAACGGGGAGATGCAGTCTATTATGAACCTCAAAATAAAGTTCAGAGAATCCTTCAGGCCTTTTGCTCCTGCCGTATTACGGGAAGATGTAAACAAGTGGTTTGAAATGGATGCCGAGAGCCCTTATATGCTTCTCGTGGCGCCTGTTAAAGAGAGTAAAAGAGTCGCCTTAAAAAAAGAGGAGGAGGATCTCTTTGGTATAGCGCTTTTAAATATCCCCAAGTCGGAGATTCCGGCAGTTACCCATGTTGATTATTCGGCCCGGATCCAGACAGTAGAGGGGATTACAAACAAACCCTATTATGATATAATAAAGCGCTTTAAAGAACTGACGGGATGTGCCGTCATTGTAAACACCTCTTTTAACGTGAGAGGAGAACCTATTGTATGTACTCCGGAAGACGCCTATCGCTGCTTTATGAGAACAAATATGGATAACCTTGTTATGGGAAACATCATTCTTCATAAAAAAGAGCAGCCCGTCTATAAAGATGACGACCATTGGCAAGAAAAGTTTGAACTTGATTAAAATAAGAAAAAACAATCTAAATGGATAGAACATGAATAAACTGGCAATATTCAGAGAACTTTGGGATTTCATGAAAGTTCGCAAAAAGTGGTGGCTCGGCCCTATTATCATGCTGCTCATTTTACTTGGCGCTCTCATCGTATTCACTGAAAGTTCGGCTCTGGCGCCTTTCATATACGCACTCTTTTAAATAACAGAAGATGTCAATACCGGCACACAAGGCATTGCTCTGCGTACCCCTATTGACTCAAGGTGTTTCATTGGTGATGCAACAAAATGTCTCAAGTTTATTGCGACACAGTCTCAGAGGACGTGGCCTTGCTTGAGCCCTAAAAGGGCTTGCTTTTCCTTCCCGTTAAAAGGCAGCCGAGTGCAGCCGTTGACTGAGGATGAAGGGCACAAACTGTCTGAGCGAAGCGAGTTTTTGTGCCC
Source organism: Deltaproteobacteria bacterium (assembly GCA_029860075.1). Lineage (NCBI taxonomy): Bacteria > Pseudomonadati > Myxococcota > Myxococcia > Deltaproteobacteria bacterium. Next base: position 14,605 of record JAOUBX010000017.1, read on the forward strand.
GCCGAAGGCAACGGTGGAAGGAGGGGAGTCCCGCCTTGGCGGGACCAAGTTTTTGGGCGGCCTTTCTTTTGTTACTTTTCTTTGTCCGCAAAAGAAAAGTAAAAATTATTATGGCATAGCCTTTTAACTCTAACCCCGCCCAAAGGACGGGAATTTCAAAGATTGATTAAAATGAGACGACCTATTCCCTTTCTCTTTCTTTTTTTCTTCACTTTTGCAGCGCTTTATTCATTTCACCCCTTCCCTGTGGAAGAACCTTATATCTCTGCTGATGCTGTTTTCGATGCACAAATTGCCCGGAATATCCTCCTGGACGGGGAACTCGGCTGGCCTGCCACTCTGCAACCGCCACTGCAGGCTATTCTTGCAACCCTCATCTACCCTTTCAAAAAAAACATATTAATTTCAGGCATAATCATTTCCAAATTTATGTTTCTTCTTTTGCCTTTAGCCGTCTACCTTCTGGCAAAGGAACTCTTTAGCAAAAAAATAGCCTTTTTTTCCATGGCCCTTTCTTTTTTTCACCCGCACTTTTTCTACGCATCCCAAACAATGGAGCCGACAGTAACCTATACGACCTTACTTACTTTTGCGCTTTTTTTTTCATGGCGGGCCTATTCAAGGTCAAACATCTTAAGTGCAATACCGGCGGGTATTTTCTTTTCACTTGCATGGCTGAGCCGTTCTGAGGGCTTTCTCATACTGCTCTTTATTATTTTATCTTTCTCCTTTCTCCTTTTCAGGAAGAGGGCCTTACTGGAAAAAAGTATCAAAATCAAAAAAGTTTTTTTACTAATAACCTTGCTTTTAAGCTTTTTTATCCTTTCATCACCTTACCTCGTTTTCCTTAAAAACACTTACGGGAAGCTTGTTTTTTCACCCAAAGCGTCCTACGTTCAGATATGGATGAAATGGAGGATTTACAGAGACAATAACTATGGTGAAATAGGAAATGAAGAACTCTGGGGGCTTAATGAGCAGGGAAAGTTAAAATGGCAGGAACCAAAGGGCATTGGGGACCTTTTAAGTTATCTTGCTTCCCATCCAAAGAAAAGTGTAAAGGTTTATCTGACAAATTTAAGCAGTGAAATTCCGGGCAGAATCGGCGGGGCCAGCGGGCAGGAGAACTACCCCCAGGTTTATCCTTTTTATTTTTTCATACCTGCCCTCATCTGGATACTTTACGTTATAAGGAAGAAAAAAGAAGGAGAAAAGTTGCTTTTTATCCTTTCCCCTTTTCTGCTTTTGCTAATCCTGCCCGTTTATACCCATGGCTGGTGGAAATATCTCGCCCCTTACTCTCCCTTAATTATAGTCATGGCTGTTGCAGGCCTCTCAAATATTTTCGAAGATTTAAAAATCAACTATGCCTTACCCCTTTATACAGCCTTAATAATTCTGTTCGCCATATCTGTCACAAGAGCGCTCCCTTCTGCTGAAAGAAAATCGGATTATGCGCAATCAAAAGCCAGCTTTGCTGAAGCTGCCAAAAGTGCGGGGAAATACGCTCAAAAACAATTCAAAGGTTCTCCCAACTATATGGTCCAATGGCTAAAACTCACTTATTATCTTGATGGACGATGGACTGCCATGCCCGTTACCAGCTTTTCCAGGATGATTGAATATGCCAGGAATAAGAATGTTGACTACCTTGTCTTTGAAGGACCATCTGATAAATGGGAAAGAGAACTGATTCAGGTAATGAAATTCAGGCGCCTTGAACCGGCAGGGATTTACAGGAGTGACAAGATAGATTACCGGGTGCTGTTTTTCAAATTAAACAAATAAAGAAGTTTTTATGAAATTAACAGCCATCTTCTCCCCTATTTTTTCGGCAGCATAATAAGCGGCTCTTCTGCAAAAGGGCGGTAATAAAGAAGGGTATGCCCAATAATCTGGACAACCGCTCCCCGGGAAGCCTTTTCAATGGACGCGGCAAGCTCCTTTTTTTCGGTCGGTGCATTATCGAGAACCCTTATTTTAAGAAGCTCATGATGTTCAAGGGCATCTTCAAGATTGGCGATAAATTTTTCAGACAGGCCATCTTTTCCGATCTGGATAATGGGCTTTAAATGATGCCCCAATCCCTTGAGACAACTCTTTTGTTTACTGCTTAATTTCATAACTTTACCTCTCCGGGCAGCTCTACACTTATTAAGGTATCAACCACCCTATCCTCTTCCATTATTTTTCTTTTAACTCCGGCAACCCGGGCATAACCCTCTTTAATAGTCAGCTCAGGTGAAATTTCCACGCTGAGATTTACAATAATATTATTTTCAACATAGTGAAGCCTGATATCACGGCAGTTTTTAATTCCATCCGTTCCAAGAGCGGCATTTCTTACCTTTTCAAGCAGGTCTCTGTCAGGGACGGAATAAATGATGCCGTCATTTTCACCTTCGGGATCGATGTGGACAAGCACATCGGCCACATTCCGCACATGCTCTATAATGGAATCTCTAACGCCGTCGGCTATATTGTGAGCGTCCATGACATTCATTTTTGAATCCACTTCGATATGAATATCAACGAGTATTTCACTCCCTGTCTTTCGCGTTTTAAGATCGTGATAACTTAAAGCCCCCGATACACTTAAAGCGGCCCTGATAATATTATTTCTCACATCCTTTTCAACGGCCGTATCAATGATATCCCTGAAGGAGTCTCTCGATATATTCCATCCCGCTTTTACAATGAGCACGGTTACTATGATGGCAGCCAGAGGATCAAAAATCGGCCACCCCATCATGGCGGCGCCAATACCGACAAAAGTAGCAACCGACGAGAAAGCATCCGATCTGTGGTGCCAGGCATTGGCAATGACAGAGGGGCTTCCCGTCCTCTCACCGACCCTGACCGTATACCGGTATAAAATTTCCTTGACCAGAATAGAAAGAAAGGCCCCGGCAAGTGCAATATAGGTCGGTAAATAATCGATTCCCTCCCTGATGGTAATAAGGGCATCCCAGAAGATACCGATGCCGGCAACGATGAGAATAATACCGAGCACACCGGTACCGACCGTTTCAACCCTGCCATAACCATAGGGCCGATCTTCATCGATGGGCCTTCTGGCTATTTTCAGACTTGCAAGGACAACAAAATCGGAAAGCAGGTCGGAAAGTGAATGGGCGGCATCGGCAATAAGAGCTTCACTCTTCCCGAAAATACCGGCAACCAGCTTGACAAGGGCAAGCACAAGATTGGCAAAAATGCCGATCCAGGTGATTTTTTCTCCATCATTATACTTATTGCTCTTTTTCAAAGCTGCCCTTCCTCAATCCAGATGTAATCCTTAAGGGATTCGATGGCTGTAAACCTGTTGATCCCCTTTCCTTCCAGCGATGCATGGGCCCTCACTCTCTTTAGCGCACCGAGAAGTGAATTAATATTCCCCCCCATATGGCCTGCAATAAAATGCGCAACATCATCAGGAAGTTTTATATTTTCCTCATCGGCCCTGGCCTTTAAAATAGCAACCTTCAACTCCTCTTCAGGGGGAGGAATATCGGCAGACTTTCCTTCCTTTTTGATTAACTCCGCAAGGGGAGAAGCGGGAAAGGAATCAGGCGACAAGGCGCCCGTCAATATGAGTTGGCCTCCGCCTTTTACAAAATCTGCAAGGGTCCTTTCCCTCTCATCCACAGCAAAAGGGAAATCATCGATGATGACAACCTTGCAACTCCCCATCGGCTCTGTTTCCTCTTCTTTTGTCGACAAACGGCCAATAAACAGGTCCAGATCTTTTTGAGCAAGCTCATTTGCAATGGCATTTATAAGGTGGCTCTTTCCCGTCCCCCTCCCTCCGTAAATATAACAGGGATTATAACTGCCTGCCGGATTCTCGCTTACATAGAGGGCCATTGCCCTGGCCATACTGTTACTGTTACCGGCAATGTAATTGGAAAATGTCATTTCACGATCAGCGGTTAACCTTATAAACCCTGACAAAGCCATAGCATCACAAAAAAAGTCTATTACCCCGAGCCCGAAGATGATTCAGGCCCGAAGATGATTCAGGCCCGAAGATGATTCAGGATTGAGGCTCTATTAAAATGAAAGCTGTGAATTATAGCATAAAGTATAGTCAAAGCGTACGACTTTCCAAAGTTCGCACAGTGAAAGAATAAGCAGGGCAGGCATTTATCACTTGACATAAGCTGTCAATAATAATAGATTATTCATCCATTCACGTACTCTGCCGGGGTGGCGGAATTGGTAGACGCAAGGGACTTAAAATCCCTCGGGAGTTTCTCCCGTGCCGGTTCGATTCCGGCCCTCGGCACCAATAAGAATAATGGTTTATATGAAGCTTTAATAATTAGGCTGGAATAGACTCTCCGAAAAGCTATCGACATGATTTCCTCTTAGGGAAAATTCATTTCTTTTTATTACCGGCTATATTTCACTTTAATCGAACAACCTCCCCCACCTTTCCCCAAAGATCGCCCCGAATCCTATCTTCAAATCATCAGGGAGAAAAGACGAGTCTATCTGCTCAATAATCAGGTCTCTGCTCTCCTTCAGCTTCTCAAAGGTCCTGTCAACCGTCTTTCCCGGCATATCCATATATGCGGCAAAGGTGAGGAAATCTTCCCTTGCCAGTCTATTCCTCTTACCGTTTATACTAAGGCTCATCTCCTCCTGTTCAGCGGGGATAACAAGCCTGGAGTTGACAATATCGTAAATAGGGGAGAGCCTATATCCCAGATCCGGTTTCTTGAGGAGGGAGAAGTTCTTGAGATGGGCGTCACCGTTGCCGAGAAGAAAGAAGAGGAGGAGCCTCTCAAAGAGGAGAATCATATCGAGGCCGGGTGCCTCGGAGTACCTGAGAAGGGCCTTCCCTGCCTTCTCCATTGAACCTGCATATTTATCCTCAATACCAGTCAACTGCTGGAAGTCCTCCTGGGGCAGCCTGCCACCGTCGGGCAGGCGGTCGAAGCGCTTCACCATATAGCAGAAGTCTCCTTCAGAGAACATCAATAGCCCGTGGGGCGGGGTCTCAATGGCGAGCGCTTCTGCAATATTCATGCAGAGGTTTTCATTCTCGGGCAAACTTTTAAATCGCTCCACCTGGGGCTTCAGGATATAGTTGCCACCCTCCTCGACGACATCAAGTATTTTCCTCTTTCTGTCCAGGTGGACGGAGAGCTTGGGCTGAACACCGGAGATGGATATTTTTCCTACCATCTTCTGCGCCCGGCTTACTATCTCCGATGAGGAGAAGGGAATGATGGGCACCCATTTCGTGCCGAATAACTTCCGGGCACACCTCAGATGATAGCCACCGTCCATCTCCAACTCGGGTTTATGGCAGGAAAGGCATCGCTCTGTCATCTTACCTCCTCCTCTCCTTCGGGGTAGATACTCGTTGCCCCGATGCAGTCCTTGCAGCAGCGAAGGAGGATCTCGAAGACATTCTCAGGATCGACCTTGAGAGTCCGTCTCGTAAGATCGAGGAGCCATCCCTCAGGAATGAGGCCCAGGAAATAGGGAAACATCTTTTCGCTCTCAAAGGTTTCTTCTCTCAAGGGAAGGGTGAGGCTGATCGCCTCGGCGTCTTTCCGCGCCAGGTACTCCGGGAGGTAGATAAAGCGGTAGCCCTCGCCCCCTTTCTCCAGGATGCCCGCCTCTACACCCCGGTGGCAGATAATCCCACGCCTTGAAGGAGGAGGGTCATTTTTCATCTTCACCCCTGCCGGTCCGTTTATCTACCGGACCCAACTCCCTCCCGAAGAGCGCAAGCACCTGGTTGACCTTGTCCATGCGGAGCGTCTTCTTCCCCTGCTCCAGGTCGCGGATAAAGTGGATGCCTACCCCCGCCCTATGGGCAAGGTCCCGTTGTGTCATCCTGTTCAACTTTCGCTGCTTTTTTACGAATGATATAAGATCCATTAAAATATACCAAATCAAGTATAATATTGAGTTATTATCAATAAACTATACCTTAAAAAGTATAATGTCAATTTTTTTATACTCTTTATAGTATAAACCAAAGATCATCAGAACTGATTATACTATTTCGGGTATACAAACGACAAGGGAACTGTCTATAATGTCGTTAAGAAAGAACGGAGAAGGAAAGAATCACACCGGATGGCTCTTACAAACCGGATTTGATTTACGCAATTTAATGGTGTAATATTTCCCAAAAAGCGGAGGTAAAGATTTCATGCCTTTAATTGAATGGAATGACGAATTAAGTGTAGGAATCGATGAAATCGACGAACAGCACAAAAAATGGATCTCCATTATTAATGACCTGCATACCTCCCTTATGGAAGAAACTTCGCTGGATACACTGGAAAAAACGATAAATGAAGTTGAAGAATATACCTTCTTTCATTTTGCCGAAGAAGAAAAACTGATGGGAAATGTGGGATATCCTGACCTTTCCAGACATTCAAGAATTCATTTCAGTTTCAGGCAGGAAATTATCAGGGTAAGAAGCAGCATCCTTTCCGGTGAAGTCGTTCTTCGCACGCAGGTAATGAGTATCTTAAAAAGCTGGCTTCTCGATCATATAATGAAGGAAGATATGCAATACGGAGACTTCATCAAAGAGAAATGCAGCAAGGAGAAAAAAGTCTGATTTGCTCTTTCACTCCGAACCTGGATAAACAGCCCCTGATCGGGGAGAGGTAAGGGGATTTCGGCTGGATTTCCCGATTAATTTTCATCCCATCCTACGCTTGCTGTCTTTGCAAGGAGTGCAACGACGTGGCAATCTCACCTTTTATTTCAAAGTGAATCATCCCCTTTATCTTGCAATTCATCACTATCAGATTGTGAACGACGAATATCAATAATTTCAGAAATTGCTGAAGTAATAAGCTTCAATATGTAAATAGCGCTAAATCCTAAAATCAATGCCTCAAATTTCGACATTAAGCTCCCCTCCTATTTTAGGAGGGGTCGGGGGTGGTAAAAATCTCCACCTCATAAAAAAACCATTTGAAGAGCTGCCTTTTGTTCAACCACCCCTAACCCCTCCTTATCAAGGCGGGGAACATCAAAGCTCCCCTCCTGTTTTAGGAGGGGTCGGGGGTGGTAAAAATCTCTACCTCATAAAAAAACCATTTGAAGAGCCGCCTATTGTTCAACCACCCCTAGCCCCCTCCTTATCAAGGCGGGGAACATCAAAGCTCCCCTCCTGTTTTAGGAGGGGTCGGGGGTGGTAAAAATCTCCACCTCATAAAAAAACCATTTGAAGAGCCGCCTATTGTTCAACCACCCCTAACCCCTCCTTATCAAGGCGGGGAACATCAAAGCTCCCCTCCTGTTTTAGGAGGGGTCGGGGGTGGTAAAAGCTCTATAATCAGCTTTACTCTGTGTATATTGCCTGGATAATTGGATTTATTTCTCCGATGGAGATTATCTCTGGCGCATATGATTGTATTCCGTTAATAGATAAAACATGGGCTTTGTTATTGACTTTCCATGCTTTAAATAGGCGTTCGCTGAAGGAGCATTCTCTATCCCTACAGGCGTTACTTTCCCATTAAAAGTTGCTTTCCAACCACTGCCGGTTGTCATTTGGTAGATGTAATAATCCTTAAATATATTTCTTGCCAGGTTTAACCACGCTATATCATGTGACTCCTTGTAAAGAGAAGCAAATAAGTCCGAATATAGCGGAAGAACTGATTGATTTGGGTCGTTTGCCGCCCATTCTTTTATTTCCCAAAGGTAGCCCACCTTCAATGTGTATGGGTAATATTCAGCATATTCATTCCTGTATGTTCCCATTTCACCATCAACAAACATACCGGGGAGGATTTCATTTCTCATCCAGTTCCCCCACCTGAAAAGAAAGTTTCTTACCTTGGTTGCTTTGGCATTTTCTCCTGCAGATTTAAGAGTGTAGTGCAATTTTACTAAAGGCTCTACTAAAATTGCATCATACAAAAACCAAAGCTTGTCAGGGGAAGCTAATGACAGTATCCACCCGGAGGTTCCATCACCAGTTCCTCCTTCATATTTGAGCAAATTAGGATCAAATAAAGAGTAAGCGCCCATGAGATACTTTGATTCACCTGTTATTAAATATCCGTTTAACAGACTTAATATTCCCCGACCCTGATTTCTTGTTTCCTGGTCAGTCATAATTAGAAGATCCTTTACCCTCAACAGGTGGTCCGCATTGTGAAGAAGTGACTCTCTATAACGTTCTTCTCCTGTTAATAGATATTGTAAAGCTAACCCTTTTGTCCATGTATGGGATGCTTTGCGGGGCGCAGAGTTAGAATGACTTGTCATATCAGGAAGTAATAGCCCACTAGATTCATATCTTTGACCCCCTGCATATTTATAGTCCTCACCATCACCGGGAGTGGTATTCATATCGTGGATTACAATTATGTCCGCACGGTGTGAAACAAATTCTTCACCTACATCCAGCATCTCATAGTTGCCAAAACGAAGAAATCCCATAAGAGGGATATACGACCAGCCATAATGCTGTGAGCTATACCCCCAGCCTGGACCTCTGGGTGTATTTCCAAAGCGGAGCCATCCATACCATGAGGCGTAATGACTTGCATCAAACTTGATTGTCCTTGCCTGCTGAAGCTCACGGATAGTACTTCCTGCATAACTGCTATTGTATCTTGCCTGATGCATGCCGGCCTGAGCATCAATGGCGTATTGAAGATTTTCTCCGGCAGGAAATTGATAACTTGACTTCACATTGCCCGGGACAATCCATGGGAAAAAGTTTGTTTCTGAATAATATTTATCTGTTGCTTTGGCAATGAGCCTGCTTTTTAATGTTGCCAGCTCATCATTAAAATTGGTGTCAGTTCCGTGGAAGTAAAACATAAGTTCATGAGTCTTCCATATTCCACCAAGAATTCTATGGTCTGTGGCTACATCGGGCCATAGTTCAAAATTAACTTCATTTCCTGAAACGGAGATTCCCTTGGGATAGTTTTGCCAAAACCACCTTGATGCCACCATTAGACCTAACTGGCTGTTCCTGATGTCGACGGCATTATCAAACTTTATTCCTGTTTTAGTACCCCCGGAAATACCTGAAATATTGTATTGCCAGGAGTAAGAAGTCGTTGTGCCGTCTGAAGTTTCATCCTGAAATAACTTTAGGAAGCCGCTTGTATAGTTAGCTTGGGTATGGTCCTGGCCGAATTGTACCGTCTTCAGTCCAAGATTATTAAGTGTTGTTTTTATCCGGCTTGAATTAATGTAAATGCTTTCAACGGGAGATAAGTCGGGAGATGAGCCAGAATCTTTTGACCATCCTCGGTTTTCATTCTCCAATGTTGCCTGGACTTTGACATAAGATTTATCTCTGAAAGCTATAATACGGATCGTATAGGAGAGTGAATTATCAGCGCCGGCAGGCGTCAAGCCAAATTCACCTGTAATCTTGACGGTACACCTTAATGGCCCATTCTCTTCAATAGTGACTGTGCGAGTTGATCCCGATACATAAGTTGTTGCGCCTGCATTAATTAATAATCCATCACCTGCCGGTTGATCAATAATTTTTTCACCTGCTTCATAGGCCCCATTTGAATTTATATCGACCCATACTTCATCGAAAATTGATGTATCCACTTCTTTAACAAAAAGCTTTAGCTTTCCCGTATTAATTTCTACGTATCCTGTTTGCTTTAAAGCCAGGTCAGGGGCGCTAACTGTTCCGGAATTTGTATTTGTAAAATAGTAAGTGGCTGTTGCATTAGCATTGACATTTGCTTTAAAGTCCGCAAGAACCATGCGAATCGGCTTTGATGTGTCTGATGGAAGGCCGTTATACCTGGATAGAACTCTAAACTGCGCATCCGTTCCTGTAATGCTCAATTCAGATGTATTTGTTATGTTTTCTTTTTCCGATATAGGAATGCCGTAGGTAACAGGTTCATTGACTCTATTAAGGCCATACCTTTCCTTGACTTCAAGAGGTTCATTTAGCGTTGATATTGTGGTATAACTTGTATCTCCCGACTCACCACAAGATATGACGGTCAATATTGCCAGAAATGACAGGGCCCACAATAATGTTTTAAAAGAAGTGTCAGTTACTGAAAATGTAGTTCCCATCTTTTAACCCTCCCTGCAAATAGATTGGTATGAGATTCTGAAATGATTTATTAAAATTATAATGATATTCCCTATCTTGGCAATATGTTTACATTTTAATGAGGAACCTAATCAACCACCCTTCGGCAAGCCACTGAGAAAGCGCCCGCCAGGGATTTACAACATAAATAGCTAATCTTTTCATCGCACATATTTGAAGCCCCGGTGAATAATAAGGTCCTCTTCTATTTCCCGTATAAGAAGGGAGTCTAACTTCCATGCTCGTATCCCGCTGTTTTTGGCGAGTGAGCATAAGCCAAATACAAAAAAGCCACCAAAGTGTAACTCTGGCGGCCCGGCCGGCATAGAAATCGTGCGCATTTGTAAATTAATAATAAGCCATGCTGCAAAACTTATCATTCCTATGGCGCTTGATATTTCCTTAGCCCCGATGCTCTGCGTCTTCCGATTTCCCGGAGTTTGCTCTGAGCAGAGGTTTAAGACTTTAAACTGCGAAACTTGTCTATGTAGTTTCGCCTTCAAGCAACTAACATGTTGACTAAAGTGTAAAACATAATTGATTGCGTGTCAATTTTTTTTACCTCTATGTTGGTAACAAGTAAACTGTCCGGAGTTGTAGCATGCGAATTCTCCGGATTATGGCTATCTCCTGAAAGGAGCGACTATGAGACGAACAGAATTGTTGCAGGAGCTCAGAAAGGTGCGCTTTGAAGAGATTTACAGGATGTGGACTGAGAAGAGTATCACTCTGGAGGAGGCGACACAAATACTGGGCGTAAGTGACCGAACCTTCAGGCATTATATCGATCGTTACGACAATAAAGGAATTGAAGGGCTGCGGGGCAAACCATGACCGAAGCAAAGCTAAAGGAAGGAGAATTTGATGAATGGATTAGGGGGTATATTTCCTGGATTTTAATTTGTTGTTTCCCAAATCGAAACATTACGTCCTTAAACCACCTATTTCACCCCCAAAAAGATGACTCCAAAGCATTCAGAGGCACCTTTTCCAGGCCTTTATTCTTAATATCAATTGGTTGACTTGGTCCGACCCAAATTAGCTCTGCTATTGTTCAACCACCCCTAACCCCTCCTTATCAAGGCGGGGAACCTTTTAAACTCCCCTCCTATTTTAGGAGGGGCCGGGGGTGGTAAAAATCTCTACCTCATAAAAAGACCATTTGAAGAGCTGCCTATTGTTCAACCACCCCTAGCCCCTCCTTATCAAGGCGGGGAACTTTAAACTCCCCTCCTATTTTAGGAGGGGTTGGGGGTGGTAAAAGCCCGCTCACATACCCCCAACACACAGGATTATGAAATAATAGGCTTCTTTTTCCAGAGCTTTATATCTTGTTCTCATGTGAATTATTTTTAAGCCGGAGCTTGGGAAAGAGTAATATCAATTTAAATCTGTGGATTTAAGAGAACCGGTTCATTTATTATTTTCAAACATTTTAATGACTCGCTGATAGGATAAATCAAATTTGGGAAACCTTTTATTGTTTTGATCAATATCTTTATAGGCTTCCAGTTTTTTTAATGCATTTTTCAATCTTTCTACCCGTTCTTTATTAACCGAGGTCTTGAAATAAAGATCGGCAAGGAAAGTGTATGTTTCTGTCAACACCCATAAGCTGGTTTCTTTTTCACGCTCATCGAGAACAAACTCCAGAAGCGTTATGGCTTTTTCCTTGTCGCCATCGGCGTAGTAGTCGCGGGCAAGGTCTCTTGTACACCTTACAATCGTGTTTGCCGGTTCGCAATTAGCACATCGGTCGAGCGATTGGCCATGATAAAAAAAATGATTAAGAAGCAGCTTCCTTAAATTGACACGTACTTCCCTTTCATCGGCAATACTGGTCATGAGCCAGAGAGCCTTTGTGACCAGATGATCCTTACCGGGGTATTTTTCTATCCCTTCGTAGGCCGCCTTGAAAAATTCCCTGTTATTCCGGGTCAGTATTTCTTTATCAACGCAACACCGCTTTTTAGACTGCCAGTAGCTGAGAACCTCCCCTTCGCTATGAACGCCATCGCCAGGATAGCTCACTTGCTCCCACCATTCCGGCTTCGGGATGACTTCCCTGAATTCCTCTAAAAATAATTTCGGATCTAAATCTGCATTTTTAAGCCCTCTCAAAGCTTCAATATTAACCTCCAGCTTTCTCGAACTTAACTTTTCATCTTTCTCAATCTCAATATTGATGGCCTTGAAATCTTTCGAGGACTGGGGGCGCGGACGATCGCTGAAATGGATGACTCCATTTTCGTCGACCCATTTATAATCTTGTGCCGGTGCCGTTGCAGGAAACAGGCATAGAAGAATGGCGCAAAATTTCATAAATATTAGTCTCATTCTCATTTACCGCCTCTAAATTAATTTTTTCGCCAAAATGAACAATGGGTTTATTAAAAACGCTAATGAACTGTGAACCCGTTCCCGATTTATTTTTCAACAATCAGCCAAACGCTGAAGGTGCCGAAAATGCTCAAGCTTGAAGACTTGACTCCATTACTCTTTTGTCTTCCATGTTAATGCCTTTCACATGAGCCTTTAATTTGTTCGATCTCTCGGCTAAATCATTTATTCAATGACGCATTGTGACCCATCAATACTCAAGGTTTCATATTTGCGTTTTTGACCCTGAAATGGGCGTTATAGGCCGAAATAGAGGCCTTTTTTAGGGTAAAGGCTTTTTTTTCAAATGGTTAGCGTGGCCCGACCATAGCACCAATTGGTTGACTTAGTCCGACCCAAATTAGTCTTGGATAAGATATTCTAAGATTAATTTTTATCCCATCCTACACTTGCTGACACCATCCCCGACAAACAACCTGCATCAAATAAATTTGACAAAATATTTATCTTAGGTGATACTAATAAGTAGCTCATCTACCATGCGTGGAAGGAGTAACGAGGTCGTTCTTGAAAGAGAACGGCTTCAGCCTTTTTAGGACCTATTTTTCCAGTATCTTTCATACTCCTTTTGAAGTTTCCGCTTATTATGTGGTCTATCTACCATATATGCAGTCCAGGGCAATATGTAGTCCCCCCTATCGGCTAGAATCACAATATACTCTTCAGACTCAAGCCATAAGCAGATACGGTCTTCCCCCTTTCTCTCATTCTTCCAAACCTTGATAACCGTATTAGACGAATTTTCAATAATGGGGTGTGGCCACCTTATTCTTTCACACCGCCTGAAGTCCGGGACTCTATCTTCTTCCACTGCCCCTTCCTGTATCATATGCCAGAAGGTTGCCTCTTTTCCTTGTGACATGGGACGCCTTTTCAGGCCTAAACGCCTTCCTTCATAAACAGGCTTACGGTCGATAAAGTCTGCCTTAAAATACTTATAAAGTGCATCGAGATATTTATGCCAGTCACCTCCATAATCACTAAACGATACAAGGTCAGGCAGCCATGCTTCTTTTTTATCCATCACGGCCCCTCTTGTCCATGCCAGACAAAGATATTGACCTTTTTTTCCTGATAAAGGGTGTTTCGCATCAGTGAATAGTTTGAGCGCTCTTTCATCCTGCTTATAAGCGTTTCCTTTGCCTGATTTCCAGACAAACCTCTATGTAAATAGGATAAAGCCCCTATAAGGAGGTCTGCCAGTTGCAATTGCTCTACGTGTTTTGATTCAAGAATCTGCACCCTCTCTACAACCTGCCTTGAAAAATCGTAAAGGCTGTTGCAGATAACCTCATGCAGCTTTTCAACTTTCTTGCCTCCTCTTGTGTCTTTGATGTCCAGATATATATTGTATCTTGCTGTAGGGTCAAAGATTACTTTCAACATATTGAAGTACATCTTGTAATACCACTCATCATGATCCTGCCCAAACTGATTATGATGTAGTATTGATTTATCAGGTACAATAAGAGCTCTAAAGTGTAGATCATCGTCATCAAAGAAATAGTCAAGCAGATCAAGATAGAACCTCTCTTTTGCAGGAGAAACCTTTGTCCATTTAATCTCAAAGTCAGGTCTAAAGCCATGCTTCTCTTTTATTTCACGGATACGGACGGCAATTTCCCGTCGTTTGTCAAGGGGGCACCAGATGCCTCCAAGCACCATAGCTTTTTGATTGTCATGCTCTAAATGACAGGACTCGTCACAGTAAATATTATAAACTTCACTCATAGTTCTATTCCTTACCCAAGTAATCCACCCAACTGCCCATAAACATCCCGTCCCTTGTCGTCCTTCTCAACAGCAAAGAGAAAAAAACATTTACCCCCACTTGACTTTGCCCAATATTCACCAACAGCTTTTTTCTCTCTTGAATCGTCCGTGGTTTTATAACCTTCCCCTTTGTATTCGACGACAAGCAATCTTTCATCATTTAGCTCTGCAACAAAATCAGGATAGAACCAGTTATTTGCCAGAGGTAGACGGAAGGAGGCATGATCACGTTGAACGAGGTTACGTACCCAGAATTTAACTTTTGGGTGATTGTCTATCGCTCTTGCACAGGCAAACTCTGTATCACTTGCGTCAGATTCTTTAAGATCTTCAATAATAGGGTAATAATGTTTTTGGAATTTGTAGCGGCCCCGGTAATAGGGGAATCTGGCAGGATACAAACCAGGTTCAAAGCGGTATTCATAATTGAGGCTCGCCTCCAGTGGAACCTTATTTTCAAAAAGAACCTGTTGAAAACCTTTTGACGCGGCCTTATCCTGAATTACTGAAATTTGAGCTCTGATTGCGCGGATTAGAGGGTATTTTACACGGATAAGTGCAGTCAATGTAAAACCGCGTTCTTTCACAAGATGAGCGATAAGCCGGGTAAGATAGGCCATTATTTCACTGTGAGCTATATTCTGCTCACAAACCTCCCTGCTGAGGACAAGTGCAAGGTCTGACTCCGAAAGCCCGCTTTCAACGAGATTCAAGTCATAAGTCTCACTCTCTTCAGCAACATGGTAGCTCATTTTTTTACCATCAATATCTACCTCAAAAGTCGTCTCCTTTTCGCTAATTGTAAAACCGGGCAGTTCAACGGTAAAATCGAGTAGAGACCAGTCTCCGCTTATATACCTGAAGGCCTCCGGTTCCAAAAGACTCAGTTGTCCCTGTTCACCAAAGCAGAGTTGAGGCAGCGGCATAAAATGTTCACCCCGTTGGGCTGGAGCACGGTTGGCGTCAAGGCGTGCATTATGGAGGGCAATTTCTACCTTATATTCTTTTGTGACTTTATTATCTACATTTGCAAGAAGAACCTTTGAGAGCGCTTCATCAACAGAACCAGCCACCTTGACCCTGAAGTCACCCCTTTCAACCTGGCTCACCTCAATACGTGTTCTGTCTTCTGCATTTAGCCCCTCCAAATCAGGCGCTTGGGGTAGACGTATCTCAAGTGGTGGCTCTTTGGCAGCAGGGTATTCAGCGGGGTCGCCGCCGAATAGATCTGATTGCCCATATGCAGCCTGTAGATTTGCCGCTATCTCCAGTTCTTCAAAGCCCATATTGACAAGACGGTCTGTCAGTTGATGTGCAGCCTGTGCAAAACTGGAGGAACAAAGGTGAGCATAGGCACGATTGAGGGCTTCTGTTTTACGCCTTTTTGCAAAGGGCATTCTGAGTACGCGACCAAGAAGCTGCTCTGCATCCTTCATAGAACGAACCTCTTTAACAGAGCAGAAGACATAGGCAAAAGAGCAATCCCACCCTTCCTTAAGCGCTTCTATGGTAATGATATGTTCAATGGGGCATTCCGGTGCAAAGATATCCATATTATCAAGCTCTCTTTGCGTACCTGTTGCAACAGCAATTGTATGAGCGTCAATTTTGAGGTTTTCAATAAGAAACTCCTTCAACACCTCAACGGTAATTTCACCGTTTTTAGCTTCTGCCTGAAACAAAACAATAGGGCGGATATAGTCCTCTTCCTTTTGTGCTTCTTGCGCAAGTTTGGTGCGTGTCAAAACAGCATCACGTACACTTGCCTGCCACTCTGCATGTTCTGTCAGCATAATTGGCAGCTTTATCATCTGCTGTGCCTTCAGTTCCAGGGCAGACACATGATAGATAACATTGCTGGCTGAAGTAACACTCGTGTCGGGTGTTGCCGTAAATTCAACTATACATTTGGGATGGATGCGGTGCAGTGTTTTATGGGTCAAACGGGTTCTGGCATTATGTGCTTCATCAATAATTACCAGAGGTTCGTTAAGGGCAAGGATGTTGGCAAAGGATTTCTTAATCTTTCCAAGGGCGCTTCTATCGAGGCCATTTTCCTTGAGATCTTCTTCTGTTACCCGCTCAAGGCGTTTGTCATTGGGATTAACGCTGGCAAAGTGTGACTCAAAGTGTTCGTTATAGGCATATACCTTACGCCCGCTCGTATCATTCACTCTTAAGTTGGCAATAGTGCTGACAATAACAATCGCTTTGTTACCAACATCCTGGGCCTGAATCTGTGTTACATCATCAATATTAAGGATTCTTACCTGATAGTCAAAGTAGCGATCAAGTTCTGCACGGTAGGGATGACCCGGCTGGGCAAGCGCTTTCAGGGTTTGTTCTCGGATAGTGTTGGTAGGCACAAGCCATAGAACAATGGGATAATCCTGTTCAAGATAACTACGGGCAGCAACCTTTACGGTGTGAGAGGCAAGCACCGTCTTACCGCCTCCCGTAGGAAGCCGGAGGCAAACATAAGGCACCTGCCCAAAACTGTATTCCCTATAGGGAACCTCATTTTCGCCCCCATTTTTCAATACCTCTTTGAAAGCATCTTTCACATCCCCTGTTCTGGCAAGTACCAAAAAACTTTCAAGTGTGTCCAGCGCCTTTCTCTGGTAGTCCTTTAATTTGAACATTACAAAGCCCTCACTTCATAAGGTATCTGCTTGAATTCGATCTCTTCAGCGGCCAAGCGGGCCGGGCCAAACCGTGAGGCTTCACCAAAAACAACCTTTGGGCCGTCATAAGGAGGTAAACTCTCCAGTACAGGCCCCGTTAATACATTGCCGCCATTGGGTTTACGGTCTCCCAGTATGCCGTTATAGAGGAGGTAATAGGCCTTGCCTTTATAAACGCCCAGAAGGGGCGAATCAGGTGTTTTCTCTAATGGCGTTCTTGTCGCCATATACCAGACATGCGAAGCCAGTGCTGGAAAACGAATTGAAGGATTGATATTCCCCATTTCATCAAAAACCGTTTCACCAAGACGAAAAAACCGAAAGCCGCCGCCTCCGCTCCAGTTTACTGCTTCAGATATCCCCCCCTGCTCTCCATCAACTACCTTTTTAAGTCGAGGTTGACAATGAGTAACTGCATGTCCACCCATTTCAACACCTATGTATTTTCTCTCTATTTTATGGGCTACAGCAGCTGTAGTACCTGAACCAAGAAAAGAATCTAAAACAATTTCATTTTTATTGGTTGCTATTTCAATTACCTGCTGAATTAGTTGTTCTGGTTTTGGTGTTTCGAAAAGTTCTCCTTCTTCAAATAACTTTACTAGGTTTTTTTTAGCATGATCATTTGTACCAACTTCAGTTGCCAACCAAAGGGTTTCTGGTGTTAATCCTGATTTTGCCTCTGACAAAAGCTTCTTTATTCTTGGAACCCCATTGCCATCCTTACCAAACCATATGTTGTTTTTAGCTATTTCTTCTTGCATTTTTGCTTCTGTGTATAACCAACACCGCCCTTTTGGCAATTCATGTGCTTTACCATTCGGTGCTACAAAAGTATAAAATTGATCTGATGTGCCATGACCTGCTTGAGCATTAGCTGAAACAGACTGCCAAGGGCCTCTAGGATCATTATCTGGATTCTTATATCTTTTGAGAACTTCATCATTAAGCTCTAAATCATTTCGTACTTTACCAAAAAGAACAGGATCTTTAGCATATAAAAGTAAATATTCGTGATTATTAGAAAATACCTTCCGATTTTCCCTTGTGGTTCTTTGTTGCCAAATTAGTGTAGTAATAAAATTTTTACGTCCAAAAATCTCGTCCATTATGGTTTTAAGGTAATGCACTTCATTATCATCAATAGATACCCAGATGCTTCCATCCGGTGCCAGAAGTTCTCGCAGCAGTTCGAGGCGTGGGTAAATCATGGAAAGCCACTGGCTGTGTTCCAGATTGTCATCATAATGCTCAAAAGCACTTTTTGTATTGTAAGGGGGATCGATATAGATGCATTTTACCCGTCCGGCATAAAGAGGAATAAGCGCCTTGAGTGCTTCCAGGTTATCGCCCTGAATAAGCATATTCTCATTATCAACATCACCACAACCAAGCTCCTGCACGGGCTCCAGCAATCTGTAGGAAACATTTGCCGCCGCTTTTACAGCCGCGTCTTTATTTAACCAATCGAGTGTAGGCATAGGGTTGTAATATTATAGAGAAATTCTGAAGTTTTAAAGAGATAAATAGTAATCTTTGATTTTTCCGGCAATCAACTTCCTTCGTTTTTCCAGGAAATCATCATATCCCTTAACATCCATTTCCATAACTTCTTCAGGTATGGCATTAATATCCATATTAGATTTTAGTTCATCCATTGAAGTTAGTCCGCCATATTTGAGTTCACCCCCGTTGCACTGTTCACTTAGTTCGCTGAAATATTCAATAGGCGCCTTGTTTCCAATCTTGATATTAATCTCCGACTGCATATAGACGTAATTGGAAATCTGGTTGTACTGGCCTCTCTTCAAGCCATTCTTCTTCATATAGTCTCTTGGGAAGATATGGTGTATATCTCCCCTGTGTGAAATAAGGTCTTTCACTGTAATATCTTTGGATAAAAAGCCCTTATCATTCATCTTGACCTGGGACGCAAGGAAAACATGAAAATAAGGACTGCTGGCTACGGAAGTATTAAGATGCTGCACCAATGCCGCATCCCAGAAAGCATCCGAAAGTTCGGCGCTTTCAATATTGGCAAGATACTCCTTAAAGTCCATATTGGAGATTTGTTTTATATCGTAATCAAAAGCCGATTCAGGTGAACTGGAATAACGGCTTGTCAAGATTGACATTACAATCCAGCGACGCACATAGGTTTCAATATCAGCAGGATTGTATTTCATGGAGCGAAGTTTAAGGTAGACCACATATGCGAAGTTAAGCACGTTTTGCGACCTGACAAGGTGAGAAACAATGAAACCAGCCGATTTAACAATCATGATAAATCGTTTAAAATTTGTCTCATTAATAAAGTTGAGCACTCCTTTTTCAAGTTTTTCAAAAGATTCCCTGGCAATCTCTTCTTCAAAGGTCCTTGATTCAAAGTTTCTACCCGAAAGGAGGCTCACCAAATCGGCAAGTTTGCCCCTGTTAAATTCAGAGGTAAAGGAAACCCTTAAAAGGTCGTTGTAGTTCGGATCATACAAGTCATCATTTTCATTCTTTAGCCATGACATTTTCTGAAAATAGTCTGTTTTGGCAAATTCCTTATCTACATCAATGATGGTGGGATAGAACTCCGGTGCTATGGCAAGATGGCAGAAGTAGTCAATACATTTCCTGAGTGTAGGCCCATTGTATTCTTCATTTGCGGCTATCTTTGACATAGCAAAGTCAGCCTGACTGAGAACAACTCCCTTTGAATTGATACGGATAAAAACTTCCGTCACTGTCTCAATGTCGAGGTCGGAATCCAACTCAATCAGACCAATTTGTTTTTGAGTTATCTTTCTTAAGGCTTCGATCTTTTGAAATATGAGCTTCCTGTCCGTATCTTTGTTTTTTCCGCAATACTCTTCCACGAGTTCAAAAACATCAACATCCCCTGAAATAACCTTTGATATATCGGGTAACCAGTTATGATCTTTTGCAATGGCCGGATTAAAGACCTCAAACCTTTCCTGCAAAGGATTAAAGGCGATTTGAATCTTTATGCGCTTGTAGTGTTTGTCAATGACATATTTGTTCAGAATGGCTGCTGTTAAGGCTGTTACACGTTGCTGGCCGTCAATTAGAACTTTCTTACCTTCCGACGTAGAACCATCTTTCAGCTTAACATTAGGATTTCGCCATGCAATGAGATAACCGATAGGATAGCCCTGATAGAGCGAGTCCATCAAATCCCTAACCTTGGTTGAATCCCATACAAAGGGGCGTTGAATTTCAGGAATAGCTATTTCCCCCGAATTCACCCAGGCCAGTACTGTTTCTATTCTTTGCTGATTAACATCATATTTTTGTGTTTTCATTGATTCCCCTTTAAATCTATCCTCGGAACTCCATTTTATACCACACCCTCCCCTCCCCCACCAATACCTTTTAAACCTCGATTTCAAAGGTAAAACATTTGAACTGGATATTCTATATTTATCCTATGAAGGAAAGTTTCGCGCAGAGACGCCAAGATGCAGTGAAAGGAAAAAAAGTGTTGGGATGATTAGGATTGTTGCGGGTGGTGAAAGACAGTTATAGATTCAAAAAGCAGTTACAGGTTGCTTGTTGCAGGTTTTAAAATCCAGTTAATCCCGTAAATCCTGTCAAACGTTAAACTACTCTGTTTCAGCGTCAGGCGCGGGGACTTTAACCATGGCGTTGGCTGTTGTCTCAATGGCGGCTTTTGTGGCGGGGTTTCTGTGGATTTTTAGGATTTTATTAAGGAGTTCTTTTTCTTCCGGGGTGGCGCTTCCGAAACCGGGTTCATCGGGTTCACCTCTGCCGAAGAAAACCCAGTCTGCTGATTTGTTCTCTTTTTCACATAATTTCAACAGTTTTTCGAAAGGAATCAGGTTTCTGGTCTTTGCAGACCTTAGCGATTCAGGAGTGATGCCTATCAGGTTAGCAACTCCAATAAAATTCTTACATTTAAATTCCTTTTTAAGGGCTTTCGCTATCTCAATTAATGTCATCATATTAGTAACTTTTTTGTTGACACGTTACGCATTAACAGCTATATTTGTATTCAATTAAACTTAATTCACTAAAACAGTGGGGTGGTCACCTTGGTTAAGAAATATCTTCCTTTTTTGAGAGACCTCGACAGGGAAATCAGTCCTTTACCCAAAACCACCCACCGTCTGGAAGCAAAGAAGGCAATCGGCGTTCTTCTCGACTTCTTTTTATTACTGCAACAGTCTGAAAACTTGAAAGGGGACCACAACCAGGACGATACACCATGAAGACCCCATCAAGACAAAGAGGCCCCGTTAAAAACTAATGACCGTTGGCGCGAAATTTGGTTGAGACGGGGCCTCTTTCCTTTTTCAAAGCGAATAATATAACATCATTCATCTTGATGCAAGTTTATCTGTATAAAAGGCAGAGGGCGGAGAGAAAGGGTAAAGGCATTTTTTAGCATAAAGCTCCACTTTCCAAGAGATAGCGAAGATTAGTGGAACTTATGCCCTGAGGGTGCGGACAGGGCCGGAAAAAGCCGGAAAATTAAAGATCAAATTCCTGTAGAAAAATATGGGCTGCCGGGGGCACAGAGAAAAGATAGAACCTTTTTTTATCCACTAAGGTCACGAAGATTCACGAAGCAGGTCAATTTTGCGCAGAGAAAATATAACTTCGACTTCAAAATAAATATTTTTAAACCCATACAATGTAGCCAAGTGGAGCCGTTAGCTGTGGATTAATGGAGAGAGTTCAGAGAAAATATGTGTACATCCGTTAAATCCGCGACTGCCCCGTCAGAGATACTTTCATTCGGGGTCATCAGCGTTCTATCGGTTCTTTCTTTGAATTCCATGGCAATAAAATTAGCCGAGCTTTAATTTAGCTTGTGATTTCGCTTTCTTCTTCTCAAACTTTTCAAGCAGGCGGGAATAAGTTTTAGCCACTTCTTTTGCTCTTGAGGTTTTTGAAAAAAAGCCGATTTTATCAAAAAATTCACTATTATCATTCCAGCCTGCCATGAATCTTCCTTCGGCAGTATAGCTCTCGGCTAGCTCCCAGAATATATCCATTTTGGAATTATCCAGAAGCCCTTCATTAAAGGCTTTACAAAAAGGCCCGGCAAGTTTTTCCTGCTCTTTTTTAGCTTCTTCAATGAAGGGGTTTTTAACGATATTAGCATTCTCTGTCATTCTGCTTACGGCAAGCCGGTCAATAATGAGAAGTATCCCTCCCGGGAATTTGGGATTATCGCTATACAGGCGTCCTACATTCTCTAACTGGGGATCACTAAAAACAAGGCCTTCATCTTTTAGCAGCGCTTTCAGGAATTCAATTGAAGCTTCATCTTTTTCAACATAACATGCGGGACAAATTTCTAATATGGCCTTACCGGCATCGAGAGAAACAAGCGGCTGTAAGATACAACCCGTATTATTTACTCTTGCATAGTAATTTTTTTCAGGGATTTGAGGCTCCACACGAATAACGAGGCCGTATTTATTCAGAAACACAAGACAACCTTCATTGCTGTTCAAATACTGATGACTTCCTGCAGGCGCCGGAAGGTTAATTTTCTCAAAACCTTCCAGAATCTGTTGTGCAGTTTCTTCTCCAAACTTCCGTTCCAGATCCTTAAAAAAATCCGTAGCAGGCTTTTTCTCAGCTCTGTAGGTAAATATGGTGGTTATTTTTTTTAATGCAGTCATATCAAGGCCTTATGATTTATAAATAACTTTAATGAATTTTATTTAGCCGGTTATCATGAATAAATGAGTCATCCATTCATTTTTGTACGCTAGTCACCGCAAACAATAATTTTTGCAATCACCATTCTGGCAATGGGCTGTACCCATCATATCAGCTATCGATAGAATTGGGATTAGGGGGGAGACAAGTTATGGACAGGAAAGTAAATAAAGTTTCCGGAACGACAAACAACAGGTTCCTGTATGTCTTGACCTGTAATTATCCTTTTATGGCCGGATTTAAAAAACAACAGAGGATTGCTCTCTATTGCCATTTTACGGTTCTTCCCCATCTTTCTTCCCCCAAAAAATTTTTATTCAATTTCAAAATAAAAAAACCTTACCACCGCAGGTAAGTAATCTATTTCAATGCGAAAGCAATGTAACAAATTGATTAGCAATTTTATAGGGGAAAAGTCTGATCTTTTGGGGACATTCTTGACCTTTCATCACTTTTTTTTGGGGGGGGGATTCGATTGCCGATTTCGGAATGCAGATTGCGGATTGGAAAATCTGTTGCGGGTTGCTTGTTACTGGTTGCAGGTGAAAAGATGGTTTCCTGCGGAGACGTTTATGCCCTTTGGGTGCAAAGGCACAGAGAAAATATAACTTCGTACTTAAATTTATACTTTTTAATCCCCAAAATCCTGTTAATCATGTCAGAAAAAAATTCCAAGATTTCTCCCTTTGGTTATTGAGATGGGGGTCGGACCGGGTTAACTACTTGACAACAAAGAAAGAACCTTTTTAAAAACCCACTTCCCGGCCTTAAAAGTACTTTTTTAGGGGTAAAGTAAGTCCTTTAAGAGAATAACAATGGATAATTACAGATCGGATTTTTATCCTGTTGATCCTGTCAAAAAGATTTACGATTTCTCCCTTTGATCGAAATGACCTGTCCCGCGCAGAGGGTGATTCAGTGCAAAGTGTAATCCGTCATCGGCGTTCTATCAGCTTTTCCTGTGATTTCTGTGGCTATAAAAAAAGCTTGCATATGAGTCGATTAGGCTCCATAATTGAATCATTATTTGAGGCAATTATGGGGTTTAAATGACTCACTATATTTGGCAGCACCGGGAATGGCCTGAATTTAGATGGAATGACGCTCTTTTGCTGAAACCTGTCAGTGAATGCCGTTTTCAGCAGGGTAAAATTCTGGCAAAAATGTCTTCATTGGGTTTTGACTGTGAGCAGCAGGCACAAAGGGATATCCTCATTGAGGAAGCGATTACTACCACTGCCATAGAAGGGGAGAAACTGAGCCGGGAATCGGTGCGTTCTTCTATTGCCCGCAAACTGGGCCTTCCTTCATCCGGATTGCCCATTGACCGCAACGCTGACGGCTTAATCGACCTGCTTTTAGATGCGACTCAAAACCACTGCAAACCCTTAACAAGTGAGCGTCTCTTCGGCTGGCACGCTGCTCTTTTCCCGACAGGATACTCAGGATTGCACAAGATTATCACCGGCAACTGGCGCGGCCCTGCACCCATGCAGGTTGTTTCAGGGAAAGCAGGCCATGAAAAAGTTCACTACGAAGCAATGCCTTACGACAGGGTAGAGGCCGAAATGGACTGTTTTTTCAGATGGTGGCAGGAGAGTTTAGGGGAAATAGACGGAATTATCCGGGCGGCAGTTGCCCACTTCTGGTTTGTCACTATCCACCCCTTTGAAGATGGTAACGGCCGCATCGCCCGTGCCCTTACCGACATGGCTTTGGCCCAGGATGACAAGCAATCGATGCGATATTACAGCCTCTCTTCACAAATTAATGCGGAAAGAGATGTCTACTATGAGGTATTAGAGCGGTCTCAAAAAGGGACCATGGACATAACAACCTGGCTGCAGTGGTTTTCAGGGTGCTTCGGCAGGAGCATCACATCATCGGAAAAAACGATGGCCCTTGTCCTGGATAAAGCATCCTTCTGGCACAGGCATTCTCAAACAGAACTTACCGACCGTCAAAGGAAGGTCATAAACAAGCTGTTAGATTCCGGCAGAAAGGGTTTTGTGGGTGGATTGACTAACCGCAAATATGTATCCATGGTAAAAGTCAGCCGGGCTACGGCTACCCGTGAATTACAGCATTTACAAGACCTGGGGATTATCAAAGCTAATCCGGCTAAGGGCCGAAGCGTAAGTTACGATCTGGTTTGGGATTAATAAGTATGGGGAAATAATTAACGATTTATGGATAGAAAATCTGTCGCGGCTTGCAATTTGAAAAGATGGTCTCACGCAGGGACGCCGAGGCGCGGAGGAAAGTTCAAAGTTTAAAATCGGCGTTCATCCATCAAATCCGTGTCATCTGCCTTCGATACACTCTTTCAATGTTTGCCGCAGGGCCGTAATTATCAGCCCCCCTGCCGACTGTTATAAATCACGCCCCCCATTTGATCATACTTTTTTAACACCTGAACCGCTTCATCCCTGCATATATCATGAAAAACTTCAATGCCCCGGCTCTCGAGGGCGCTAATCCATGAACTCATCTTGGGTCCCTCATCAAAACCAATTACTCTGGCATCACCGTCTCTCGCCCCGCAAACAAGGCGCCTGACACCTGACCAGGGGACTGCACCAAAACACATGGCACAAGGTTCCGTGCTGGCAACAAGTTCCATAGCCGGAACATCATCCCCGCCAAGATCATAACTGCCGATGATCTTCTGGGCCCCCATAATAGCCACAATTTCAGCATGAAAAACGGAACAATTGAGGCTTGAAACAAGATTAACACCAGGGGAAACAAGTCTGTCATTTTCAATATCGAAAACAGCGGCGCCAAAAGGCCCGCCCGTACCCTGCTCAATATTCAGTCTCGAAAGCTCGATGACGAATTTCATTCTTTCCTGCATGGTGGGAAAAACCTTCTCTTTTGGAGGCATGTAGTCTTTGATCCATGAAGGGAGATTTAAATTGAATGAAGGTTCAGGCATTATTAATTTCCTCTTCTGTAGGGGTATCCCTTGCGGGTACCCTTGTTGTCGAAATTCCTGTATTCAGGGCAGGCACAAGACCTGCCCCTACAATGGGGAGACAGAAAATTACCTTTTCTCATTACCATTAGACGATTCGATCCCGGCTGTCAAGACATTACTGCCTACGATGAGCAGGGTACCCATAAAAAGCACGGCATTAACGGGATCATTGAAAAAAACGACTCCCAGGAGGGAAGCGATATAGACCCTCGATGCCGAAACGATACTCCCCCCCACTGCCGAGATGAACTTGTAACCATGGGTTAGAAAGTATTGTGCCGCCACACCGCAAAGTGAGCAAAGAGCCAGTAAAAGGAATTCCATTTTATCAGGCATTACAAATAGAGGAATAGTGGGAATGAGGAGAAGAATGGAACCGACGGCAAAAAGATAAAAGAGAATAACATGGGTTTCATCGGTTCGCCTTAAGACTCTCAGATATATAATAGCAAGAGCGGCAACAATCCCTGAAATAAGACCGATAAAATCACCTCCATTAATTTGGCTGAAATCAGGTTGAATAACCATATAAACCCCGGCGGCAGTGAGAAAGAGAGGAATAAATACGGATGGGTGGAATCTTTCGCCAATGAGGGCATGAGAAAAGAGCGCAACAAAGATGGGGTACGTCATATTGAGTACATTGGCATTGGTGATGGTTGTGTATTCTACGGCAAAGAAGAGGATCAATACAGCGGCGGCATTGAGCAAACCTCGCAGATAAAGCACCTTTTTGTTTACAGGTTTAAAAGCGGCGCCGCTCACCTTAAGATAAAGAACGACAATTATAAGGCCTATAAAAAAACGGGCAAAGGTAATCTCAACGACAGGAATAGACGTGGCCGTTCTCAGTATCTTGACAAGCAGAATATTGATGCTGAAAAGAATGGCCGAGATAAAAATAAAAAAGGCCCCTTGCGAGGCCGGTTTAATAGCATATGTTTGCATTAAATTAATCAGAAAATAATCAGATTTTATGCCCCACATGAATGGCGGCAATACCGTTAGTCAGGTTGAAATACTTGACCTGATAAAGCCCGCAATCTTCCAGGATTTTCTTGAGTTTCTCCTGGTCGGGAAACTTTCGGATCGATTCAACAAGGTATTCGTAAGACTCTCTATCCCTGGCAATCTTGTCACCGATCTCAGGAATAATGTTGAATGAAAAGAAATCGTAGACCTTTGAAAAAAGCTTATTCGTGGGGTGTGAAAATTCAAGGCACATGACTTTGCCACCGGGCTTGACGACCCTCGTCATTTCCTTAAAGGCTTTATCGAGCCTCGTTACATTCCTGATTCCAAAACTGACGGTAGCTACATCAAAACTCTCATCAGGAAAAGGGAGGTCTTCGGCATTTCCCTGTACGAACTTGATAGGGCCGATAAATCCTTTGTCTATCACCCTTTCAACACCCACATCAAGCATTTCCTTGTTAATGTCGAATATTGTGACCCTACCCTTATCTTCCACCTCTTTGGCCATAAGCATGGCAATATCTCCGGTACCGCCTGCTACATCGAGACAATGCATACCGGGCCTCAGCTTTGCCTTTCTCACAAAGTCCCTCTTCCAGAGTCTGTGAACGCCTAAACTCATGGCATCATTCATGACGTCATAGTTATCGGCTACACTGGAGAAGACATTGCCTACAAGCTTTTGCCTCTCTTCGACAGGAACCTCTTTAAAACCGAAACTGATCGATTCTTTTTCCTGGTTTTCCTTTTTGTCTTTCTTTTCTTCCTTATTTTCAGGCAATTTAACCACTCTCCTTAATTAATGGTTCTAATTTCTTAAACTATTCAGCTCATCTTTAATTCCCCACTTTAGTAAAGGGGGGTGAGGGGGGATTTGAGTCATTTTGAATGAAATCCCCTTAATCCCCCTTTTTTAAAGGAGGAAATAAGCTCATTTTTTTATTATCCTTGTGGCGACCATCATTAATGCCACGGCAAAACCTGCCAGCCCGACAGCTGACATGTCATAAATCTGCGGCCCTCTCGTCGAACCGATAACATAAAAGGAACCCAGTAATAAGGCCGCCACAATTATACCATAATAGAGATCATTACCATGAGACTCAATTTTTTCGATGAGTACCTCAAGGTTCATATGGGCGAAGTCTATCTTGAGATCACCCCTGTTGAGTTGCCCCAGCACCCGGTTTGCCTGATGGGGAAGCTCCATGCCCGTCTTGATCAGTTCCTTGGCAGCAAGCTTGCTCTCTTCCAGCTTCTTCTGGGGGCTGATCTCTTTTTTCATCCAGCCCATCATGAAAGGCTGAGCTACCTTCCAGATATTGAGATCAGGGTAAAACTCCCTACCAACACCCTCCATTATGATCATTGATTTCTGGAGAAGCAGCAGGCTCGGCTGAAGCTTCATATCAAAGTTAATGGCCGTACTGAGAAGTTTCATTATAAGCTCGGAAATGTTTATTTCATTGAGCTGCTTTCCAAATATGGGTTCCGTAATTTCAATGAGTTCATCTTCAAAGGCCTTGAGATCGGTCTCCGGAGGGATAAGCCCCATATCGAGGTGGACCTTGGCCATCTGACTGAAATCTCTCTTGATAAGAGCAAAAAGCATCTTTGCAAGGTACTTCCTCGTATCGTCATCGATCCGTCCCATAATGCCGAAGTCGAGGTAGATAATCTTTCCATCATCACTGACTAGAAGATTGCCCGGATGGAGGTCTGCATGAAAATAACCGTAATCAAAGACCTGCACAAAAAAGGCCTTGATTGAATTTTCAGCAACCTTTTTAAAATCTATTCCCTTTTCCCTCAGTGTTTCCACTTCATCGATGACCGTGCCGTATACCCTCTCCATGGTAAGAACACGTTTACCCGTCTGGGGCCAGAAGACTTTTGGAATAATGACACGATCATCTTTTTTGAACATGCGCAGGATTCTGCCGGCATGAGCACCCTCTGTCGTAAAGTCGAGTTCCTTCGTTATAGTCTGCTCAAACTGGTTGACAACGACAAGAGGCTCATACCTGCCCATGGAAGGAATATACTTTTCAACTAACCCGGCGAGGGTATATAAAATAGCCAGGTCCGCTGATATGGTTTTCTCAATGCCCGGCCTCTGGACCTTGACAGCCACTTCCTTGCCGTCTTTCAGTCTGGCGTAATGAACCTGGGCAATGGAAGCCGAAGCACAGGGAGTTTCTTCAAAAGATTCAAAAAGTTCACCAATGGAAGCTTTGAGTTCGCTTTCTGTAACTTTAACAACTTCCTCATAGGGAAAAAGAGGAACTTCGTCCTGAAGTTTTTTAAACTCCACAGCCCAGTCAGAGGGGAGAAGATCAACTCTCGTACTGAGAATCTGGCCAAACTTGATAAAAGTAGAACCCAGCTCTTCTATGGCCATGCGGGCTCTCTCAGCCCTGCTGAAAGAGTGAGGCTCCTCTCTGCGAAAGAGCCTTCCCAGGGTAAAAACCTTGCCAATATTAAGCTGCTCTACAAAATCGCCAAAACCGTGTTTAATGAGGACATTGACTATCTTCCTCATCCTTACTATATTTTTGATGGCTTTGGTGCGGGCAAAAAACATATTGTCTGCTCTTATCCTTTACTTTTTTCTTCTGAAAGTTTTGAAAGTTTGTCTTCCAGCTTTTTGATCTGTTTTTCCAGCTTGCCCACCTTTTCCCTGTTTTTCATGACCAGCTTTTCAACGACATCGAGATCATCCAGGGTAACAATTTTCAACCGTTCCGCCAGATCTTCAGCAATAGATGCGGCAACATGATCTATCTCTTTTTTTGCAACACCCACTTTTTTTAAACCGGCGCCGACAACATTTACAATATTTTCCACCAGTTTATTTTCAAAATCTTCTTTCATATCAAGACCCTCCTCAATCTCCTTATTTCCTTCCCTCGCAAGGGTATTGAATCTTTTTTTTGCTCTTTTCTCTATGCCAAGACCTGCCAGAAGAGCCTTATCAATCAAACCGGCCATTCTACCCTCCAAACAGCGCTTATTGTTTTTTTCGAAATAGGAGATATTATAACATTATTCTATGTGTATCAAGAGAAAAGGCCGCTTTAAGGTCTCACAACAATAAAGGGATCGAACTAAAATAAAGGTAATCTTTGTTTATTAATGACCGGGACCAATAACATTTACGCAAAAAAAAAGCCGGGATCATCTCCCGGCTTTTTCATAAATAAAAATGTATAAATTAAAGCGTCTTCATGTATGCAACAAGATCGGCAATCTCATTGTCCTTAAGCTTGGTTTTGAAAAGCTTGGCCATCTTGGATTTCGGATTAACCGCTTTTGGATCCTTGAGCCATGCAGTAAGACCCGCCTCATCAAGCTTGCCGGCCATCTTGCTTTCACGGCCAAATACACCTTTCATTCCAGGACCAACCTTTTTCTTGTCTGTCAGTGTGTGGCAAGCTTTACACTTTTTCTTGTAAAGTGTCTGACCACTCTTTGAGTCTCCGGCAAAGGCGATGCCGGCGCTTGCGCTTATGATTGCTACTGTCGTAATTGAAGCCAATACTTTTTTCATTACACATTCTCCTTACAAATAAATTTTACGAAATGGTAATATGTATAAATTGATTTGTCAAGAATTTTAATTGACTTGGATGAAGCCAAGGTATTATTATTAATACTAGTTATGAAGACATATTTATCCACATTATTTGTTCTTTTGTTCATTCCCCTGACCTTATCTTCCTGCTCATTAACACCTGAAAGAGAGGTCTCGCTGGCAGAACTGAGGAGCACCAGGAACATAGCCTATTATATTATAGAAGATGACATGGATGGCGTACTTAAAGTTTTAAACCGTGATGGAGAAGTCACCCTCAAGTCTGAGTTTTTCAAGGAGCCCGTCTACCTGAAGATATTTGCCACATCAGACGGCATTCAAATCAGACATTATCACAGAAATGAATTTTCTGCATCCGATCAATGAGCAAGATATACTTGATTAAATTTTCTATTCTTTTACTTCTTTTTCTTTCCCTCTTTTGCTGTACCACACCTCCCGAAAAACCGATTACAATTCGTCAGTTTTCAGCGCTGGGCCTTGAAAGAAACTATGAATTCGACTATTCAAAAGAATACCTTCTCAAGCATCTCAATGAAAAAGGAATGGTCGTCTTCGAAGCAAAGAAAAAAGGCAGGCCACCGCAGCCCTTTTACATAAAAATTATGGCAACAGCAGAAGGACCCATTGCGGAAGCCTATCCCATAGAGTAAGCGCCTTTAAATAACAAGGCGGCCCTTCCCTGCTTTTTTCAATTTCCTTTCAAATAACCGAGAATAAAATCATCGAGATCGCCATCAAGAACGGCATCCACATTTCCTGTTTCTATACCTGTCCTTAAATCTTTTGCCATCCTGTAGGGGTGAAGCACGTAGGAACGAATCTGGTTGCCCCAGCCAATCTCTTTTTTTCCGGCATGGAGTTCATCCATTTTTTCTTCCTGTTCCTGCCGCTTCATATCATAAAGGCGGGATTTGAGGAGCTTCATTGCCGTTGCCTTGTTTTTGTGCTGGGACCGCTGATTCTGGCACTGGACAACAATTCCTGTCGGCATGTGCGTTATCCTTATGGCAGAGTCCGTTTTGTTAACGTGCTGCCCACCGGCGCCACTTGCCCTGTAGGTATCAATCCTCAAGTCCGCTTCATCGATATCGATATCAACATCTTCTTCAAGCTCGGGAAGAACAAAAACGGAAGCGAAGGAGGTATGCCTTCTCTTGTTCGAATCAAAGGGTGAAATCCTGACAAGCCTGTGTATACCTATTTCGGCCTTCAGATAACCATAGGAATAATCACCGCCTGCAGTAAAGGTGACGCTTTTTATTCCCGCCTCTTCCCCTTCCTGGTAATCAACAATATCCGTCTTGTAGCCCTTTTTTTCACACCACCTCAGATACATGCGAAGAAGCATGTCGGCCCAATCCTGTGACTCCGTCCCGCCGGCCCCTGAATGAACAGTGACAATAGCATTACCGGCGTCGTGGTCCCCGGAGAGCATTCGCCGAAACTCCATGTTATCAAGATCACTCCCCAGACGGGCAACTTCTTCCTCAACTTCCTTAAGGAGATCGCCGTCACCCTCTTCTTCCGCCATTTCCAGAAGAAGAGCGCCCTCCTCGATGGAAGCTTTCAGCCGGGACCAGCCTTCAACAACATTATTGACGGAGGTCCTCTCCTTGAGAAGTTTCCGGGCCCTTTCATTATCGTCCCAGAAATCGGGTTCCGCTATGATATGTTCAAGTTCTGAAAG
This sequence comes from Deltaproteobacteria bacterium, assembly GCA_029860075.1. NCBI lineage: Bacteria > Pseudomonadati > Myxococcota > Myxococcia > Deltaproteobacteria bacterium. Next base: position 46,489 of record JAOUBX010000017.1, read on the forward strand.
CCTTTTTGATTTCTCGGCGAGGTCAAAGATAACCTCTTAATTCATCAAGCCTCTTTTCAAGTTCGATAATATTACTTTTTATGTCCGCTATCATCGGTCCCTCCATTGTTCATTTCGCCCTTCCGGCTCAAATAAAACCGGTTTATCATTATTTTTCAAACATTCAAAAGGTTTCAGAAATTAATACAATCAAATTAATTTGTCAACAGCTATCCTTTTTTTAACAATCCCTTTTCCCTGTTAATCTCCGCTTCTGATTTTCTCAGGTAAAGCGGCACAAATGAATTAAGATCAAGGAGATCTCCCTTTAAATATTTCTCACAGGCCAGGGAGGCAATAATTGAAGCCCTGACGGAAGCGTGGCTTGAAGGAGCCATAAGGGCTCTGGAGCCGAGCTTGTTCTGAATAAGCTCACTATATTTTTCAACACCATCCCCTACCAATATAGCCTCACCATCAATTGAATCAAGGACCTCTTCAGGCGCCCTTGCACTATCTTGAGCCAACCTTTCAAAGCTGCCCTTATTCCATGTAAAAGGCGCACTATAAACCTCCCCCCTTCTGGCATCGAGGAAAGGCACTACCGGAAAAGCGGAGAAAGGAAAGTTCCAGGCCATTGCCTCCAGCGTGGAGACACCCACTACCGGCTTTTTTGTTGAAAGCGCAAAGCCCTTGACCGTACTGACGCCAATCCTGACACCTGTAAATGAGCCGGGACCAATCGTTAATGCAAAAAGTTCTATATCATCCATAGACATAGAACATTGCCTTAACATATCCCGTAATGACAAAAGCAGCGTTTCCGAATGGGTAACATTAATATTCAGAAATGTCTCGGCAAGAAGTTCGCTTCCCTGAGACAAGGCAATACTTCCCGATTTTGTCGACGTATCGATTGCAAGAATTTTCAAAAGCCTTCTCTCCATATTATTGACGGCTCATTATATTAACATAATAAACGGGGAATATGACAGAGGGTTGAAGAAATATTTCTTTACTGTGCCGCTAAAAAACACCCTTTATCCGGGCCTGCAAAAAGTTCTCCTCAAGTTAACAAAGGGTCGCTCTAATCTACCCTGTTATTCCTGCCATATTATGCTTGTTTGGCATTATCAAATATGCTATTAATAAATTTCAATGCCTTGTTTTCAGACAAAAAGGAGAGTCCTTAGGTGCCAAAAATAAAGGTTGCCGGTATACAGCTGAACTGCTCGGAAGAGAAGAAAAAAAATATTGAAAAAGCGGTAACACTTGTTGAAATGGCGGCAGAGCGTGGCGCAAACATTATCTGCCTTCAGGAGCTTTTCAATACCCTGTGGTTTCCTAAAGAAATTAATTCGACGCATTACGGACTTGCCGAGAAAGCCGATGGGGAAACAGTCTCCACAATGCGGGAACTGGCCAAAAGAAAGGGCGCCGTTATTATAGCGCCCTTCTTTGAAGAAGGCATTGAAGGTGTATTTTATAACAGCGCTGCCGTCATCGAAAGTGACGGCTCACTAAAAGGTTTTTACCGTAAAATCCATATTCCCCGGATTCCGCTCTACGAAGAGAGTTATTATTTTTCTGCCGGTGATCTCGGTTTTCCTGTTTTCGATACGAACTTTGGAAAAATCGGTGTTCAGATTTGCTGGGACAATTTCTATCCCGAAGGAGCAAGGATTCTTGCCCTTAAAGGCGCACAGATAATCTTCGCGCCCACGGCCGCCGCTTTTGCATCACAGGAGAGATGGCGCACCATCCTCTCAGCCAATGCAATAACCAACAATGTATTTATGTTCAGGGTAAACCGCGTAGGGAAAGAAGCCTGTCATGACTTTTACGGGCAAAGTTTTTGCATTAACCCTTACGGAGAACTTGAACATGAAGCCAGTGGCCAGGGTGAAGGGGTCTATGAAGTAGAAATAGACCTTTCACAAGTAAAAAAAGTCCGGAAAGATTATCCCTATCTTAAACTGAGACGTCCCGAACTTTATAACGAAATTGCAGGTATAAAGATGATGCCTGCCCGTAAGAAAGGTGAAGATAAAAGGTAATAACCATGAGAAAGCCGTCCTCATATTTATTACCTTTATTTTGCTTTTAATTCTTCTGTAAAAAATTCCTGTTGGGGAAAAGTGAAAAAAATTCTTGTCGTTGACGAGGACAAATCCATGAGGAACCTCTGCAGGTTTCTCCTTACCCGCTATTTCAGGAATCCGGCTATCAACTTTTCTTACAATGGCAATGAAGCGCTAAATAAAAATATTTGATCGGAAAGCCGGGATTGTATGGGCATCAGGTATTGACGAAGGATCTTGCCCTATGGGTCTTCAGTGGCTTTAACAGTCCTTTCGGAACTGAATTAACAGGCAGGACTGCTGATTATATTCGCTCAAAAAAATTATGAGAGGGGGGAATATCTCTTGATGATGAGGCTAAAGGGAAAAAAGACATTAATTACCGGCGGAGGTTCGGGGATAGGGAGAGCAGCGGCCATCATATTTAACCGTCACGGCTCAGAAGTATCGATCGTTGGAAGAAGAGAAGAAAATCTTCTAATTACCGCCTCCATGACCGACAAATCCCTTGCGCCATGCCATGCAATCAGCGGCGATATTGCAAATAGGGAAAGCGCCGAATTAATTGTAAAAGAAGCCGCAGACAAAATGGGGGGAATGGATATCCTCTTCAACAATGCAGGTCTCTATAGCCATGGCAGTGTTGAAGATACGGACGAAGAACAATGGAATTCTCTCATCGATATAAACATGAAAGGGACTTACCTCATTTCAAAACATGCTATTGAGGTCATGAAAATCCGGGGGGGAACCATCATTAACAACGCTTCAACGCTTGGCCTCAAACCGGTGCCCAATACAGCCGCTTATTCAGCAGCAAAAGCGGGGGTTGTTTCGCTTACAAAATCAATGGCCCTTGAGCTCGCCGGAGACAGAATAAGGGTCAACTGCATCTGTCCCGGTGTCGTTGAAACACCCATTCACGAGGAAATGCATGGAGAAGGCACGGCCGATTTTCTCAATGAAATGGCTTCTTTCCACCCCCTTGGCCGTGTGGGAGCGCCGGAAGACATAGCCTATGCCGCCCTGTTCCTGGCTTCAGATGAAGCGAGCTGGATAACGGGCGCCGTGCTGCCCGTCGATGGCGGCATCAGTTGCGCATGACAAAGGATTCCCTTACATTTTTATAAAATGGACAAGCATCTTACAATCGATGACATTCTGAACAAGGCCAGGGGATTCATGGAATCCCAGCTTATCTTTACGGCTCACCAACTCAAGCTCTTTGATCATATCGGCAAAGGCAAGATAAGCGCCTCAAAACTTTCTGAAAAAACCGGTGCAAGCAAAAGAGGCCTTACCATCCTCCTTGACGCCCTTGTTTCATCGGCAATCCTCAACAAATGGGGAGACTGCTACGGCAATACCGATGAAACCATGAGGTACCTCTGCAAAAAGGGCGTTGACTGCAAAGGGTCAACACTGGATCACATGCTAGGGATGCGGGACATGTGGATGAGGCTCCCGGAGGCAGTCAAAAGAGGAACGACGCCAAGGAAAAAAGAGGAATGTCTCGTGACCAACAGAGAGCGCAACCGCTCCTTCATTCTTGCCATGAAGGAAATTGGCACTCCCAATGCAAAGATCATTGCCGACAACCTGGACCTCTCACCTTACAAAAAACTGCTCGACCTCGGCGGCGGGCCGGGAAGCTATTCGATGGAACTGCTCAAAAAGAATCCATCTATGTCGGCCATTATCGTCGATTTGCCGCTTACATTAGAAGTCGCAAAAGAAGTCATACAAGCAGAGGGAATGCAGGAAAGAATTGAACTCAAAGAAGGGGATTTCTTTAATAATCCCCATTGCGACCTTGGAAATGACTGCGATGCAGCTATTATCTCCAACGTCCTCCACATCGAAGGAGACGCTGAAAACAGGGCCCTGTTAAAGAATGTCTATAAGGCAATGCAATCACCGGGCATCATCATCATCCACGAATCGATTATCGAGGAAGATAGAGTCAACCCTCCCGACAGGGCCATATTCGCCGTCAACATGCTCGTTCATACAGAGCGGGGCAATTGCTATACCTTCCATGAAATGAAAGGCTGGCTCGAAGAAGCGGGCTTTAAAAATATCGAATTTATTGACTGCTTTGAAAGACCTTCGCTAATGGTGGGATATAAGTAAGTTTCTTTTGTGCCCTTGCCTTACAAAACGATTTCCTGGCCCTCGTACATGGCAAAACATTCGAGGTAGGAATCCTTCTGTGCAATTATCTTTTTGCAAGCGATCACCATATCATCGATGGCGTCATCAGACCTTTCCTGATTATGATGAAAGAGCCCGAAAGTCATGACGCCCGCATCGAGGGCAAGGTTAAGCGCATCTTTATAAACAGAGTGGCCCCACATTTTCGTCGTTTTGTATTCTTCCTCCAGGTATTCCGAATCATGAACGAGAAGGTCGGCTCCTGCCGAAAACTCGACATAATCCTTATAATTCAATCCTCCCTCATGAACATAGGTCAACTCATTGTCGGTGAGAAAGACAAAGCGCTTTCCATTCTCATGAAACCTGAAGCCAATCCCCTGGTTGGGATGACTTAGCATGATGGGAGTCACTTCGATAGCGCCGACCATAAAGGGAGCATGACAGACCTTATGAAAATGAAAGTTTGCGGCAACATCGCTGAAGTTAACGGGGAAATAAGGGGCCGTCATGGTTGGGGCGATGATCCGTTCTATCGATTCCTGCGCAAAGGGGCAGCCAAAAAGATTGATATCGGCACCGCTAAAATAGATGGGATTAAAAAAGGGGAATCCCAGGAGATGGTCCCAGTGCGCATGGGTAAAAATAATGTTAATATCCTTAACACCCTCTTTGAGAAGTGCCTTCCCCGCTTTCCTGATACCCGAACCTGCATCAATGATGATAACATCATTATTCTCGCTTCTGATTTCAAGACAAGTTGTGTTGCCGCCATAACGTATGTATTCTCTCCCCGATACGGGAATGGAGCCTCTGGCTCCCCAGCAACGGATCAACATAAGAGAACCTCCTTTACCTGATTACCTTAAGTTCACTTTAGCTTTGCAAGCTGACCACCTTTCCTGTGCGCCCCAAAGCGGTTCCCTTATTGAGAAACCCCGAATCGATACTCACATCCATACAGGCGGCACGATGGGGAAACTGCCTGCTAATTCCGGGCGAATGGAGGGGAAAGATTATTTATCCGGCAATGAATATCCATTCAATTGCCAGGCAGCAGCGCCGGGCGTTGCCCTCCTTTGTCCCTTTATGGCTTTCAGGGCGCTCCCCGGGGGCAAGAAGGGGATGCAATGATTCCTCCCCCGGCAAGGGTTTATGGCCCCTTGAGGGTAGATTTCAGGAGGGTCTGTCTGTATAAATAGCGCTATTTTTCATTACCCCCTTAATCATTCCCTTTAAACAGATTTTCAGGCTCTACATCATCAAGCCAGCAATGGTAGTTCCCGGCAAAGGGGTCATTGTAATAGGCGTAAGCGATGGACCGGCAACCGCCGCAATCTTCCTTGTGAACGCATTGCCCGCAATTGGAATCATCTTTTATATTATTTCTATCCCTGATTTTTGAAAAGAATTCGGAATTTTGCCATATTTCTTTAAATGAACGTTTCTTCAGATTCCCGCCGGGAATGGGGAGCGTGCTGCATGGCATGACATCGCCGTTTGCAGCAATACGGCAGGTCGTGTTGGCAGCGCCGCACCCTTTGAAGCGGTAAAAGGAATACTTTTCATTGATAAGGGCAAAGCGGCAGTCATGCCACATAACTGCCATCGAGCCTGCATACTCTTCCGATAGCCTGTTCACCATATAGAGGAACTCCCGCTCTTCCTCCCGTGAAAGATCATGCTCCAGGCTTCCCCGTCCCACGGCGACGTAACTGGTAAGGTTTACGTCCCTTATTCCCAGGGATTTCATAAACTCCACGTATTCTCTAATCTCTCTCCAGTTATACTTAAGAACACTGAATCCTGCAACGACGGCAATATTTTCTGATAAAGCAGCTTCTATGGCATTGACAGCTTTATCAAAAAGGCCGGGACGATTCCTTATACGGTCATGAACTTCAGCTCTGTGACTGTCAATGCTGATGCAAAGGCTCTCCAGTCCCGCTTTTTTTAGCTCTTTGCCTCCGGCTTTATCAAAAAGGTAACCATTGGTTGCCAGTGCCACAGAAACACCTGACCGGCTTAGTTCGGCAACAATATGACAGCAATCATCCCTGAGCAGCGGCTCGCCGCCGGAAAGCCCCACCTGGAAAACACCGGCATCGCCCAGTTCCCGGGCGACACGGATGGCCTCTTTTTCAGTAAGCAGGTCCTTTTCTATCACATTGGGCCCGGAACCGGTATAACAGTGGATGCACTCGGCATTACATAACCTGTTTATCTCCCATACGGCATAGAGAGGGCTTGTGAGCACATTCGAATTTTGCAGAGGAAAGTCACTGCCCTTCCTTAATTCTCCTTCATCCAGCATGATTGATCCTCACCAAAGAGATTGCCCGTTTGGGCATAAGCCATGGCCCTGCACCCTCCACAGGTATTTTTGTAAGTACAGGAAGAGCACTTTCCTTCCAGGTTCCTTTCACGCAGCCTTTGATTAAGCCCGGAAGTTGTCCAGACATTGAAAAAACTGTTCTTCTGCAAGTTGCCTATGGGCAGAGGAAGAAGAACGCAGGGCGCGACATTCCCAAGGGGGTCGATATAGGATGTGCCGCACCCTGCCTGACAACCGATATGGGACGGCGGGAGAGGTTTATGAGCCACAATGTCCATTTTGGCGGTATGAAACTTGAGCCATGGTTTTTTGCCCGACATGCGGTGTTCATTCCAGAAGCTGTACAGCCGCTCTGTGTCTTCCGGTAATAGCGCCATGCGCCGGTCACCTCTCCCCGTGGGGACAAAGATCGATATATTGAAGTCAGCCACTCCCCTGGAGAGACCCAGGTCCATCACGTCTTTCAGTTGGTCCATGTTTTCGCGGGAAACGGTAAAACATATGACTGTGGGCACCTCTTCCGCAGCACAATTTTCCAGGGCATTTACGGCCATATCAAAAAGCCCCTTCATTCCCCGAAGAGAATCATGCTTTTTTCCTATGCCGTCAATACTTACCTGCACCCTGCTTATACCGGAATCGCGGAGCTTTGCCGCCATTTTCCTGTCGAGCAAACTTCCATTTGTGCTTAAACCCGGTTCCATATCCAGAGAAGCAGCCTTTTCTATGAGTTTGAAAAGGTCTTTCCTCATGAGAGGCTCACCACCTGTAAAAGCGATATCAAAAATACCTATACGTGAAAGCTCTTCCAGGATTTCAAATGCTCTTTTTGTAGATATTTCACCGGCGCTTCTGCTGCCCGCCCCGGCATAACAGCGGCTGCAGGAGGCGTTGCATGCCGAGGTAATCCCCCAAATCACATGATAGGGAAGGGAAGGCAGAAACCTGTCCCTCCCATGATCTAGTTCTGGCACTCGATTTCTCTGAGACCTCTTTGCGCCGATTTTTTACTTTTAACACCAATGCCGGCTTTTTCAGCCACTTTCGACAAGTCTGTAACTACTGTCGATTTACTCTTTACCTCTTTTTCAACTTTGACTTTTTTATCCATTTTATCCTCCTTCATAATTAATGGTTTTATTGCGTCAAACCGGCTTCCCTGGCAAGCCTGGCAACAATTTCCGGGTAAATGGCCCGTGTGAGACGACAGAAATAGCCGCTGCTTTTTAAAGCATCGCCCCTGTCTGCAATGTTCCTGGAAGGGCATCCGCCGTTGCATACAAACTTTGCATAGCACCCGGCACACTCTGCCGGCAAGGAATCTCCCCCGCAGCGGCCCGGTCCGGACAACTCCAGTTTTCCTGTTGCCTCATTATATCTTCCGCCCTTCATCTCTTCCGACAAGGTTCCACAATCGCCTGCGCTTTCGTAACAAAAACTGATCCGTCCATCGGTTCCCACGACAAAGTTATTTATGCCGCATTCGCAGTATCCACTGTCGGAATCAAGGAGCTTCATATATGAGGAATTGATAATGATCACACCAAGGCTTGCCGCTCTGTCTATTGCGGCAAGCAGCTTTTCAATAAAGAGGTCCTCCTCCGGCCGGAGGCTTTCCAGGGCAGTAGCGCGTCCTGATAAAGTAACAGGTTCCATGTGAATTACCTTTGTTCCGAACCCATGAAAATAACTGACCAGGTCGGGCAGCATGTGGACATTTTGCGATGTAACGGTAACGCGGACCTTGAAATCAGCGCCCCAGGCAGAGAGAAGCTTAAGCGTTTCCTCAGGTTCAATAAGGCCGCTGCCCTGCTCTGCAAACAAGGGGCGCTGTCTTGCCTGTATCTCCGGAGGGCCATCGACGGAAAGGGTGAAAAAAAATCCTTCAGAAGCCATCCACTCCATATCCTTCAAAGCCGCATATCCGCCGGTTGTAATAGAGAAGGAGGGCTCAATGCCCCTGTCTTTTACCCACCCCGCGCACTCGCGGACAAGCTTCATATGCATCGTCGGTTCACCCCCGAAAAACCGGAGAGAAAGGGGCGAATTATCAATCTTTGTCACCTCACGCAAAACGCCTATGGCAGTCTCTGTGGGAAGCAACGCATTACCCTGCCCTCCCCGGTTAAAACAATAGACACAGCGCTGAAGACAATCTGTTGTACAGATAAAAGACACCTGCCGTTTTCCCTGTCGTGCTATCAATGGCCGGAACATCTCACCGGCTGCGAGGATATCTTTTTCACTGCCTGCCGGAGCTGCCCACATCTTGCCTGAATAGGGAGAAAAGGCGATGATCTTGTCATTTACTTCGACACAGCTCAGGTTTTTCAAAAGAAATCCCCGGGGCCGGCTATTTGTAACAGGATTCATATTATGTCCAGGCCAGGGGATCTCTTTCCAGCATATTTCCCGTTTCAGTAAAGGAATGCGCTATACACTCGTCAAAAGACTGCCTGCCGCGCAGCTGTCTGAAAGTTTCGCCCTTTTCCCATATCTCTGCAAAGGATTTCTCCTTCAGGTTTCCGGCGGGAACAGGCAGCCATGTGCATGGGAGCACCGCCCCTTTAGAGGTGATATGACAATAGGTCGCCCCTGACTGACACATGGTATTCCATGCATATTGATTGGCTCTTTGATCCATTACGCCCGATTTGATAAAGTACTCCGTATCTCCTCCAAAAGGATCTGCGCCGATCATATTGGTGCCGCCCTGAGATTTTTCGATCTTTTTTGACAGTATGCTGATAAGCTTTTCGCCATCGGCCGGTGAAATAACAAGGGCCTTTGTTTTATCAGAGGTATCCATCGGTACCAGTCGTCTGAGCACAAAGTTGTCTGCCTTTTCTCTGATAGAAAGATCCATGATCTGCTCTACTTCTCCCACATTCAGTGCATTTGCATAGGTGATAACGGTTGTATTGATACCTCTCTTTATACCGGCGCGAATGGCAGCCAGGGTCTTGTCAAAATTCCCCGCCTTGTGGAGTTTATCGTGCGTTGCAGCCGATATGCCGTCCAAATTGAATTTAAGGGAAAAGAATTTTATTTTTGCGAGGGCATCCATTTGCTGTTCATTAATATCATCACCGGAAGAAACGACGGATAGGGAAATGTCATTATCTTTTGCCAGCTTGATATAATTCATGATACCAGCATCCTTGAAAGGCGCCGGGCCGAGAAGTGTAAGATTCAACACATCAGCCTCTCCAAGCTGCCTGATTACATCGGCAATTTGCGAAGAAGTAAGATCTGCGCTATTGTCCCCAGCCAGGGAATTGAGCATTTCAAAGGGCTGCAGATCAAAGGTTACGTAAAGCGGTGATGACGCCTTGCTCTCTCTGATACGATTATAAAACTCAATGCCTCCGGACATAACGGCAGAACTTGCCAATGAACTCATGACAGGAGCAAGCCCTATGCCACTGCCCTTCTTTTTGCAGGCAACAAGCAGGCCGGGAGCTGTCAGGAAAAAACCTGCGGCCATGGCAGAGCGTCCCGCTACATCGAGAAAAGTTCTCCTCGTTACGTTATTATTATTTGATATGGATTCTTTCTTGTTTTTTTTATCAGGCATTTTCCCCTCCTTACTTGTAAGCCAATACTTGCGTATTGGCTGAAATGGGCCAGGCGGCAACAGTCAGGTCACCTATTGCTTTGAGTGATTGAACTTCCGGAACCGCTCCCAATCGCTCAAGCGTCTGCTCAGCGCCGGTAATTTGAACCAGTTCCTTGCTCAGCATCCCCTGAGAATGAAGTGCTGCGGCAAAATCCCCCAACTCTCCACTCTTTGCTTCTTCCATTGCGGAAGGAGAACTCTCTGTAAGCAGAGCGCCCAGCTTTTCCACATTTTTCATACCAACAATGTAGAGGCCATCCGTATTGCGGTTGTAGAGAAGATATTCATTTCCCTCGACTCGAACTTTCACGGAAGGCCCGAAAATCTGCTGCAACATTTTTTTATCCATTTTTCCCCCTTAAGTTTTTTTTTAGTTTTATTAGTTCCGGCTTTTAAAGTAATTCAGGAAAAAGTCTACTACCTAAATTGGGGAATGCAAATTTTTTTTCAGATTTATTTACCCGGCGCCGAAGCCCCCCCTGGGTGGAGTCGATTACATTACAAAACCTTTTGAGAAGGAACGGGACGGGCATGGCCATCATAAAAAACTTTTGCAGTCCTTCATGGTGGAGATATTTTTGTTGAAAGCAAGGCAGGGGAAGGGTCAACGGTCACGCTTGCCTTGCCACTTAAAGGGTAATGCCCCTTTTAACCTTTTCCCCTTCACCATCCTCTACGTCCGGCAGACTCCTATGAAGACTTAACATTAACATCTCTTGCACATACGAATACCAGGGAATCATGCAAAAGATAAATTTTATGATAAAATCTTAATTGATATCTCTTACACAAGTTCATATGAACAAGCTCTCTGCCCTAATCAACGAGTTGTGTACACACTATCTCCCGGGAGACCAACAATGGATAAAAAAACAGTCGCCGTTGCCATCCTGATTATCACTGTCATAGTGACAGTCACAGGCATACTTTACTTAAGGCCAGCAGAGCAACCACAAATTGCCGAACCGGAAAAGCTCACATTGGGTGTGGAAAAGAGCCTGCTTCCCTCTGCCGTGTGGGTAGCCCGGCACAATGGTTATTTTAAAAAGGAGGGCATTGATATCTCCATTAAGGAATTTGATTCCGGCAAGGCAAGCTTTAATGCAATGCTCAATAATGAGGGCATCCATATTTCAACTGTAGCCCCCACTCCCATCATGTTCAACAGTTTTAAACGGAAGGATTTCTCCATTTTTGCAACTTTTGTCCATTCCGTTGATGACGTCAAGATAATCGCCCGTAAAGATAAAGGTGTTATCACAGCAAAAGATTTAAGAGGCAGGAAGATAGGGACCCCCTCAGGAACAACGGGACAATTTTTCGTGAATTCTTTCCTCACCTTTCATGGCATCCCTCTCTCACAAGTCAGCATAGTCGATATCAGTCCTTCCCATTTACCTGCTGCGCTGGCAAACAATGACGTGGATGCCATTGTGATCTGGGAACCACACGCCTATAAGGCCCGGCAATTATTGCGTGAAAATGCCGCAAGAGTACCCAGTTCAGAAATTTATTGGGAAACCTTCAATTTTATGGTAATGAATGATTTCGCAAAAAACAGGCCCCGGGCCATAAGGAAATTTCTTCGCGCTATTTCCAGAGCAACCTTGTTTATAAATAAGCACAGGCAAAAAGCACAGGCTATCGTAGCTGAACGATTAAAGCTCGATAAAGCTATTGTTACTGCACTGTGGGATGATTTTGTATTCGAACTTTCTTTAAACCAGGAATTGGTCGTCACATTGGAAGTTGAGGCAAGATGGGCCATCAATGAGCGCCTCACCGGCAAAAAAGAAGTTCCCAACTATCTCGATTATATCTACCTGGATGCACTTAAGGAGATAAATCCGCAAAGTATCAAGATTTTTCACTAGGAGCCTGTCGGACTTGGGGAATCGTAGCGAGGGAAAGTTTTTTTGAGTCGGATTTTTTGATTAAATGAGGCAAATATTGGATATATTTAACGAATTTAATCGGAAAATCCGGCCAAAAGGACTTTTCCGCAGCAGATTCAGCCTAAGTCCGGCAGGTTCCTATGAGCCTGCCGGACTTAGGGAATCGCGGCAAGGGAAATCAACCACTGATGAGGGCTTGATAAAGGCATAAAATGAAAATCAGCAGCAGAGTACGAGTTATCATACTGATTCCCATCATCTTTGGAATTTGCGTCATCATTATTCAGCAGGAGATGGCAGAGCGTGTCGGCCGGGCCCTGGACTATGACAACCTCATCGTAAATATCACCCAGAAAACCACTGCCCTTCATCACCTTTCAGGTGAACTGGCACGCTATCCCGATGAACGTCGCGTAAAAAAACAATGGCTGGCAGTTTACGGCTCTTTAAGAGAGTTAGTACTCCAGACCGGCAAAGACGGGAAGGATAGTCAGGCGACGCTTGCCCAGTTGAAAAAATCAATCAAACTATTAGGAGAACTTCACCATAGCCTTCTTCAACAGAGGGAGGAAGCAGCAGTACCGACACCTCATTTGAGTGAGCGGCAGGAGAGAAAGGTGGACCGCATGCTGCTCCTGTCCCAGAATATGATCTCCGATACGTTACAGTTGAGGCAGAAGAGCACGGCAAAGCTATTAAAGCTCCGTAATCTGGAAGGAAAAATTATTCTCTTCATTACCCTTGCCCTGGTTGTCATTTTGGGTTTGTTGGCATTTATAATGGGGAAGAGAATAACCAAACCCCTTTCCATGCTCGAAAAGAGCGCAGAGATCATCGGCTCAGGTGATCTGACACACCGTATCGGCCGCCTGGCCAATGATGAACTGGGCAGTCTCGGCCTGTCCCTTGATGAAATGACAAAGCAACTAAAAGAAACCCTTGCCTCACGGGATCTGCTCAACCGGGAAGTGGAGGAGCGCAAGCGGACTGAGGAATTTCTTCGCAAAAGCGAAGCAAGGCTGGCTGAGGCGCAACAGATCGCCCATGTGGGACACTGGGAGTGGGATCTCAATAGGGACAAGCTCCATTGGTCAGACGAGGTCTACCGGATTTTGGGGTTCAGGCCCCGGGAATTTGAACCCACTTACGAGGCATTCTTACGTTCTGTTCACCCCGATGACAGGGAAGCACTGGAAAAAGCGGTGAATAAAGCGCTTAAAGAGGGAAAGGCCTACAACAAAGAGCACCGCATTGTTTTACCTGATGGTACCGAGCGGATTGTTAACGAGGTAGGCAAGGTCTTTTATGACGACGCCCCTAAGCCCATCAGGATGATGGGCACCGTGCTGGATATTACCGAAGGCAAGCGGGCTGAAAAGGAACTGGAACAAAAAAGGCGCCTTGCCGCAATGGGAGAGATGTCTGCCTACATAGCGCATGACATCAGAAACCCTCTCAATAATCTGGGCCTGAGTTATGAATTGCTTAAAGACTCTCCAGCCATAAAGGGAAATGACAGGGAAGCTCTCCTGCTTATGGGTAAGGGAATAGAAAACCTTATTTCAATTTCAAAGGACCTTCTCGATTATGGCAGAAGCGATAAACTGATTAAGGAGAACTTTGACTGTTTGGCCCTTATCAACGAATTACTTACCGAGCTTGATGAGAAGACAGGCCATGCCAATATTGAAGTTATTAAAAAACTGCCGCAAAAATCCAGCCCCCTAAAAGCCGACAGGGTAAAGATACATCAGGCCCTCCTTAATATTTTAAACAATGCCATACAATCCATGGCCGGGGGTGGAAGGCTTTCCATATCCGCAGAAGAAAGAGATGGCAGATTAATCATAGCCGTTTGTGATACGGGCGCAGGCATCAAAAAGAAAGACCTGGACAAGATATTTGCCCCTTTCTTTACGACGAGAAAAAATGGGACGGGCCTCGGTATGGCCATTTTGAAACATTTCGTGGACCTTCATGGCGGCGAGGTGATTGTTGAAAGTGAGGTGGGAAAAGGAACAACAGTTACTGTTGCTTTGCCCGTAAAACCGTAATGCCCTTTTTACCTTGTCCGCCTGCCCTTCACCACCCGGTCAATGCCGGCAAGGTCCTTAAGGGACTCCACCGCTTCAAATCGGCCTGTATTTCTGAACAACTCGGCAATGGCCTCCCGCTGGCCTTCGCCATGTTCCACCATAAACGAGCCACCGGGATGAAGATGTTGAGGCGCCTCATGAACGATAGCCCGGTAAAAATCGAGGCCGTCATTACCGCCGTCAAGGGCGGAGAGCGGCTCAAAGTCACTCACTTCCGCTTGCAGACCTTGCAGATCTCCCCTTGGAATGTAGGGAGGATTGGAGACGATGAGATGAAAAAGTTTATCAGCCACGGGAGCAAAGAGGTCACCCTCCAGTATGGTAACAGACGATGACAGGCCATTACTTTCCACGTTTTCCCTGGCAAGAGAGACAGCCTCCGGTGATATGTCCACACCGGTAACATGAGCGCCATTCACCGCTTTTGCCAGCGCTGCCGTTAAGGCCCCGCTGCCGCTGCCAACATCGAGTATCTCCGGTGCACTGCACTCGGGAAAGCTAGCCTTAACAGCTTTTGCTCCCTCCTCGACAAGAAGTTCCGTTTCAGGCCGGGGGATCAGCACGGAAGGTGATACTTTAAATTCCATAGACCAGAATTCCTGGTGGCCCGTAATGTATTGAAGGGGCTCTCTCGCTGCCCTTCTTTTGACCAGGCCCCTGAAAGCTGCCAGTTCATCCTCATTAAGGGGTTTGTCGAAATTCATGTAGAGATGTGTCCTGTCCATTTTTAAGGAATGGGCCAGAAGCAGCTCCCCGTCGAGACGCGGCGTATCTATCCCCTTTTCACCAAGGTAATCGGCAGTCCATTTGATAAGCTTGAGTATTGTCCATGGTTCGGGCATTGGGATCTGCTTTCTTCCCGGAACCTGCCGGCCTAAGTCCGACAGGCTCCGGGATGATTTTTTGAAGAGATCTTGATACTGATCTTTACTGATTTATTATGATTTTTTAACGATTTAATGCAAGGATTAAATAATTTTTTTAGATAAAAATTTATTTACTTTCATCGTTCAGCACTTTTATTTTGAAAATTCTTCCTAAATTCTTCCACAATCTCGACTCCCGAAGGGGTCCCTATCCTGTCAGCTCCGGCTTTAATCATTGCCAGGGCATCTGAAACCGTTTTTATTCCACTTGCCGCCTTGACCTTTATCGTGCCTTCACTGGTCTTTGCAAGCAACTTTACATCCACCACCCTAGCGCCCCATGGCCCAAAACCTGTCGACGTTTTAACAAAATGGGCGCCACCATTGATAACGGCCTTACAGGCGGCAACTTTCTCCGCATCATTTAAGTGACAGCACTCGACAATGACCTTAACTGTAGCATACGGAACGGCTGAAGTTATCCTGCCTATTTCTTCCGCAACAAAGAACATATTATTCGATTTGATTAATGAAATGTTGGCAACCACATCTATTTCTTCAGCGCCGTCATCATAAGCCTTCTTTGCCTCAAAGACTTTCGTTTCAGCCCCTGAATATCCCAGCGGGAATCCGACAACGGTAGAAACCTTTACAGGCCCTGCATCAAGGACTTTCGATGCAAGTTTTACATAATGAGGGGGAATACAGACCGATGAAAAACTGTATTTTGATGACATTTCCAGAAAATTTTCATAATCAGACTGCAACGCATCAGGCTTTAAAAGCGTTTGATCGATACGGGCTGCCAGTTCTTCCGACGTCATTTTTCTCTTTCCTCAGAGCATTGATTTGCAGTGACTTTTTGTTAGACCGACACAGGGAAATAGCGGAATTCCCATGACATGAACCGCTCAAATCCACAAAAAAGGTATCTCCATATGGAAGTCACATAAAGTTTAAACCACAGAAAATGGGAATGCAAGTATGACGTGCGTTAGATAGCAAAATTTGGTCACGGGATCCTAAGAACAAGACAGGTTATCAGCCTTTACTGAAAGATGTCCATGGTGACGCAGTGTCCATATTCAGCATAATCCGGCTCAAGAACCTGAGCATCACTACGCCCATTGTGTCGCTTCAGAATCTTTTGCATAGATTTTGCATCTTAATCCTGATGCATTGTGGCAGCGGCGTAATAAAATAGATATCTTCCCCGGGCAATTCATCGCCGCCCTCCACAGGAATCCTGATAAAGCTTTTTATTTCAGGCTATTAAGCTTGCAACTTCTATTTTATGTATGCTATATAAAAGTATGATTATATAGTTGAAAAATCAGTTTTATTACTCTCAACGTTAAGTCGGCAGAATAAATGTACAAACACAACATCATGGTAGTTGATGACGACAAGCGTCTCCTGAAGCTGCTCAACAAAGCATTGGAATTAGCCAACTACAATGTTTCCACCTTTGAAAGCGCAAAAAGCGCCTTCAAGAGCCTCGATGAGAGTATACCTGATCTTATTATCTCCGACCTGATGATGCCGGGAATAAGCGGCATTGAGTTTTGTAAAATGTGCAAAGCCGACAAGCGGGTTGCCAATACGCCTTTTATTATTCTCACCGCCTTCAATGATAAAAAGTTTTTAATTTCCGGGCTCGATGCAGGCGCCACTGATTATCTTGTTAAACCGATAAATTTCAAAGTCTTTTTGCCCAAAATAGCCGCTATATTGAAGCAGGTAAATACAACTGCCACCCTCTTTTCCGTTCTTCTCGTAGACTCAAGCCCTGTACTTTTAAACGTAACGAAGCGCAAGCTCCTGGAGGCCGGTTTTTTTGTGACAACGGCAAACAGGGCAGATGACGCCATTGAGTGTATTCATACACGTATTTATAACCTTATTATCTCAGGTGTAGAGCTAAAGGGGATGGATGGATTGCATTTTTGCAAACACCTTAAAGGGAGTGTCTTCAAAGAAACGCCCTTTGTGCTCTTTACAGGCAAAATCAGTAATGAACTCCTTGAAAAAGGAGTGGCTGCAGGCGTCAATGATTTTTGGGAGAAAACGGTAAGTCCCGAGGGGCTGGTAGCAAAGGTCAAAGCTGTCGCCAGGCAGCATGATTTCTCCAAAGATTTTCAAGGCGGTCTGGAGGGTCATTTAACCGATATGAGCTCTTTAGAACTGATTCAAACCATTGGTATAAATAAAAAAACGGGCATATTATCGCTTATAGGGCCTGACCTTGAAGGGCACATCCATTTTTGTGATGGGAATATTACAGACGCAGCCACGGCAAAATCGAAAGGTGAATCTGCTTTTTTTAGCCTTATTACACTTGCTTCCCATGGCAGCTTTCATTTTATACCGACTGAATGTGAAAAAGATATCGTTATAAAAGAGGGCTTCCAGGGCTTGCTCATGGAAGGGGCCAAATTGCTGGACGACATGGGACGGATACTGGGACAGGCGATCATAGCAACCGAAAAAAAACCAAAAGATATAGACAAGGAAGAGGAAACTTTTTTTTCTCACATAGATGGCAAGCAAACGTTTGAAATAATTATTGGGAAGAGTTGTGTTGAACCATACCGGGGATTTGAAATATTAAAAAACCTGGTCAGTGAAGGCTTCGTTCATTCCCCCCTTGAAGAAGAGGAAAACGCCGGAAAGGGGCCTGATGATTTATTTTGACGGCGCTGAAAGCTTGTTTGCTTTTTGGGCCCGGATTTATTAATAATGTCAAAGATAGTGATTGCATAACCAAAGGTTATCTACTTAAAGAAAAAAGCAGGAGGTGTTATCAGTGACCGATGTAACAAACAAGACATTATCGGATGTAAATCCCGACTCCGATGCTGAAAAGCGCGAAAATGTGCAGCTTGTCAGCTTTGTGCTTGGTGAGGAGTTTTTCGGTGTCAATATCCTGCTGGTGCAGGAAATTATTACCGTACCTGAAATCACCCGTATTCCAAACTCTCCCTCCTTTATCGAGGGTATGATCAACCTCCGCGGAAGGTTGCTTCCCGTCGTTGACCTTAGAAAGCGTTTGTATGTGGGCAAAGAGTTTTTTGACCGCAAAACCCGCATTCTGGTTATCCAGATAGAGGATAAGATTACAGGCTTTCTCGTTGACTCCGTAGAAGCCGTAATGAGCGTCCCTGCCGATTCCATTGAGGCGGCGCCTGAAATAGTTACCATAGGCATTGAGACCCAATACATTACGGGCATAAGCAAACTGGATGATCGAATGATCATTCTCCTCGACTTTAAGCGCCTCTTCAATAAAGAGGAGATGACAAGCCTCGACCATATCAAAAAGAATCTGGGAGATAAGGAGGATACGCCTGAAGCGTGACGGCAGTATCAGAGCAAATAGGCAATTTAACTCTATTTAAGGAAGGAAGGAAATCAAGATGCGACTAAACCTTAGAAACAAGATAATTTTGCTATCACTGGTCCCGCTTATAGCTCTCACCTATTTTTCAATGTCGGGCCTATTTGAGAGATATAAGCTTGCAGGTGAAATGGAGAAAATGGAAAGACTGACAGGAATGGCAGAGCGTGCCAATGCGCTTGTCCATGAAATCCAGAAAGAAAGGGGAATGTCCGCCGGTTTCATTTCAAGTAAGGGTGAAAAATTCAGCAGCGCCATTCCCGGTCAGAGATTAAGTTCAGACAAGGCCATCGGTCAGCTTAAGGCTTCACTTAAAGCCTTCACCTTTGAAAAAAAGGACGAAAAACTGGAAGGACTCACCCAGGACGTTATGAATCACCTGAACCGCTTGTCTTCAGTAAGAGGTTCCGTTGACAAGCTGGGCATTACCGTCAGGGAAGAAGTCGCCTACTATACGGGCATCAACACGGCCCTTTTTGAGGTCATTGCAAATATCGTAAAGTATAGCCCCAATATCGAAATATCCGATGCTATATCGGCCATGCTTAACCTTTCCAAAGGTAAGGAACGGGCCGGTATCGAGCGAGCCATAGGAAGCGCAACCTTTGCCGCCGACAGGTTCGCAGAGGGCAACTATGTAAGATTTGCTTCACTTGTGGCCCAGCAGGAGGCCTTTTTTGACGCCTTCAAGGCATTTGCCACGGAAAACCAGCTTGCTCTTTTTAATCAAAAAATGTCGGGGCCGGTAATTGATGAAGTTGAAAGGATGAGGGAGCTTATATTTACCGCTTCAGAACGATTCGAACTGGTTACGAATCTGCAGGTGAAAATCGGTTACGGAGGCGTTATCCATGATTTCAAAAACTACGTTTTGAGAGGACAGAAAAAATACCTTGACCGGTTGAACAAGGGTTTTGATGAGGTCCTTGAGCTTGTAAAAAAGTTCAGAAATACAAAAGGCGTTACCACGACCGAGTTGAAGTCCATGGATGATATTGAAAAAACAATAAACGCGTACAAAGCCAACATGCTGGCCGTCGCCGAAATGGTGAAGCGAGGGGCTTCCACCAGGGAAATTGACAATTTCGTTAAGATCAATGACCTGCCCGCCATCAACGCATTGAAAAAAATTGCCGTTATGGGTAACTTCGGCATTGACCCCGAGTACTGGTTTAAATCGATTACCGCCAAGATCGACCTTATGAAAGAACTTGAAGACAGCCTCGTCAAGGACATGCTTCACGTTGAAGAAAGTGTCAGGGGGAAAGCGACTCGGGACCTTATTCTCTACCTCATTGCTACAGTGATCGTAATTGCCGTCACCCTGGCCTTTGCTTTTTATGTGGGGGCAGGCATAATCCGCAGTATCAACTCTGCTGTTACGGGAGTTAAGGCAATTTCCGCCGGAGACTTCTCAAAAAGGATTGAAATTAAAACCCATGACGAAATGGGAGAGCTCGGTGAAAATATGAACTCCATGATTGACGTTATGCAGGGTATGGATAAAGATATTACGACACTCATTGACGCAGCCGCAGAAGGTAAACTCGATGCAAGGGGTGACGCAAGTAAATTCGCCGGATCATTTGCAAATATCATCAAAGGGGTTAACGGCATTCTTGACGGCATCGTTGCGCCTCTCGCAGACATTGCCCGTACGCTTGAAAAATTATCTCAGGGAGATCTTACCGCCCATATTGAAAGGGAGTATCCCGGTGATTATGGAAAGATGAGAACTTCTGTTAACCAATCTATTTCCGCCCTTCGGGAAGCCATAGCAAAGGTTCTTGAAACAACAAAAAGCGTTTTTGAAATGTCGAATCAGGTTAATGAAAATACGGCCACTATTCGTAAAACAGCGGCCACAAACGCTGAGCATGCCGCAAAAGCCCTCGAAATTATAAGTGAAATGGGAAAGACAGCCGGAGAAGTTAATGAAAATGCCGGTGAGGTAACAAAACAGGCGCAAGATATTTCATCTACTATTGCCGAAATGGCAGCCACCATTGATGAAGTATCAAAAACCGCTGAAGATCAGTCCAGCGCTTCCACAGCTTCACTGGGACTCATTAAGGAAATGGGAATAACGGCCTCGGAAGTTAGCGCAAACGCCGCAAAAGTCGGAGAAGTGGGAGAATCGATTTCAAAAGGTACGGAAGTAATGATGGGTGAACTGGAAAAGTCAATGGCTGACGCGCAAAGCGCTGTTAAACAG